>JALNWR010000124.1 GCA_023230795.1 Candidatus Cloacimonadota bacterium | reverse complement strand
TCCTCCGGGATGGTTTTGAAGGCGATATTGAAGGCTTTGTTATTGTCATCACAGGCCAGATGGATTAGCTCAGCCCCGCTTTTCTTGTGCAAGTAGCGATGATAGGTAGCGTTGAGCTCTTTGATCTCCTGACTTTGAACCAGCTCAAAGCCATGCTGAGTTTGGGGTTTCTTCGTCATGTTTTATCCTTAGTTATCTAATTTTTCAGATTAATTTGTATTTCTTCAGTCCTTCGCTCAAGCTCTGAAGGTTCTGTGTTTGCAGCCGGCAGATCGGAGAGCGGAATTCAGCGTCGATCTTGCCCATCAGGCACAAAGCTTCTTTGGCAGGGATGGGATTGGTCTCGATAAACATCAGTTCATTCAGCAGCGCCAGATGCAGGTGCTGCTCTGCGGCTTTGGCAAAATCCCCTTTCAAGCAACTGGCGATATGCTCGCTCATCAGCCGGGGTGCCACATTAGCCGTTACAGAGATGCAGCCTTTGGCGCCGATAGCCATCAAAGGCAGATTGAGGGCGTCTTCTCCGCTCATGACGCAGAAGCCTACTGGAGCATCACGAATGATCCTGGTGGCCTGAGTCAGATTCCCGCTGGCTTCTTTGACCCCGATGATGTTTTTGCATTCATGGGCCAGCTTGACTACCGTTTCAGCGCTTATATTCGCTCCGGTTCGGCCCGGAACGTTGTAGATCACGATCGGGACATCTACTGTATCGGCAATGTGTTTATAGTATTCATACATCCCGTTTTGGGTGGGTTTGATATAGTAGGGTGTGATTATCAGAGCGGAATCTGCACCCAGGTCCCTGGCCTTTTGGGTGTTGGCCAGACTCTGGGAAAGATTGTTGGTACCGGTGCCGATCATGACTGGCACCTTACCGGCGATCTTTTTCAGGGCAAATCTGAGCAAAGTCTCTTTCTCATCCTGAGCCAGGGACGCCGTTTCGGCAGTAGTGCCCAATAGCAATATGCCATTTGTGCCTTCATCCAGATGATACTGGATCAAGCCTTCCAGGGCGTTCCAGTCTATACTGCCATGTTTAAATGGCGTTACCAATGCAACGTATGATCCTTGTAACATCTTATCCTCCATGATCATGCGATATTATTGTTGCCTTTGTTGCCAATATCCATCAGCAAAAAAGGAATATAAAACAATTTATCAAGAGCTGTCTTTTCCGTCAATACAAATGATAAGCTAAGCCGATATCCATTGAAATTTCACTCTCAAGGCGATAAAAACCCGGGGATCATTTGATCTGACAAAATGTCCATTACCTCTGCCCGCCTTTTTTTGGAGATGCTGTGCAAAGGCAGATTGTTTTGCTGATGTATGTCTTTCAGTGCGGTAAGGATCTGCGAGGCAGAGTATTTTTGCAGTAGTTCGTGCCAGAGCTGGGGATATTCTTCTTTATTCCAGTAAAGATTGAGCAGGTGGGCAAAATTGTCCAGTTTACGCATTTCCTCATAAGAAAGGGCGTCTGAAGCCAATACTTGATATGGCGGATTGTCCAGGAAGAGGTAGCCTCTGCTTTCGGCTATTTCTTGCATTGGGGTATCAGCCAGGATTTTCAGGCTGCCCAGTTGCACCGCGGCCGGCTCGCACTTGCAGAGCTCATTCAGAGAGCGTAGCACCGAAGCATAGTCTTCTTTGGGCAGGCCGGCGATGAGGTCTGCATGGATGCGGATTTTAGTTCTCTCTTTCAGGGCGATCAAAGCGGATTTACTCTTTTCCCAAGCGGAATTTCGCCCACAGGTTTTTAGGACATCACGGTTTATGCTCTGAATCCCAATC
The DNA here is from genome assembly GCA_023230795.1 of Candidatus Cloacimonadota bacterium. Taxonomy (GTDB): domain Bacteria; phylum Cloacimonadota; class Cloacimonadia; order Cloacimonadales; family Cloacimonadaceae; genus UBA5456. The sequence continues at coordinate 5,774 of JALNWR010000124.1, read as the reverse complement.
TCAAAGCGGATTCTGCCTTCCGGCATCTGCTCCAGGATTTGCAAATCCTGCTCATCTAAAAGATCGGGATAGATTTCAAAGTGGAATTCCTGACCTTCACCAAATTCAATAGCATATTGCCAAATCGCATGCGCCAGGGCTTTTTGCACGTTGAAGCTGCGGTCGATAAATTTGATGGTGCGAGGCCTGAGCCGGCAGAGAGCATCCAATTCCTGATAGAGCAGCTTGGTGTCTTTTGGCAGGTCAAATCTGGCTTCCTGCCGCTGGTCGTTGGCCGAAAGGCAATAAGCACAGCGATAAGGACAGCCCCGATAGCTTTCGTAATAAAGCAGATGATCTTCCAAATCTGCCTTATCTTCATCCCGATATGGGAAGGGTATCTTGTTCAAAGGCAGTGGGTCCGGGTTGGAGTGACCGCAATCTTGCAGTGAAAAGTTACTTATTGCCAGCTCTCTGAAAGCCGCTTCTCCCGCACCTTCGATCACGATGGTATTTCTTATATTCTTAAAATGCACCGCTTCCGGGCCCCCGATTACAAAGATAGTTTCCGGCAAAATCTTGAGTAACTCCCGATGCAGGCTCTGCAGAAAAAGCCGGTTCCAGATATAGGCTGAAAAGCAGATCACATCGGCCTGCTGCCGGTAGATATCCTCCATCACCTGCATCAGTGGTTCTTTCAAGGTGTATGATCTCAGGATGCTTTCATAATCCAGGTCCCGGATCATCTCCCTCAAATAGTAAAAGGCCAGATTAGACTGGCTCCAACTGCTGTTTAGTGCCGCAAAAAGGATTTTTCTCATGGCTCACCTTCTTCAGGTCTATGCTTTGAGTCAAGCTTTTTGTGCAAAAAAACGGCGAAGAGGCTCAGGCTCATCGCTTTGAGTGAATTGAGTATATTCCCAGCTTGTGCTAAATCCTTCCCAGATAGGATGTAGTGGAAACAAGAGGGAGCTTAGCCCATATTTACACGTCTTTTTTAATCTGGCAAACAGAGGAAGCAGACAAGGCAGAATCAAGGGCGCACAAAACATTTGACAAATCATACAGAGAGGGTTATCCTATCCATTAATCATGCCCTTAGGCTAACGCTGAAAAGGTCAGATACAGAATATGAATTAAGGAGATACAATATGAATGCAAGAGAAATTCGCAATGGGCTAAAGATGCTTGGCGTGCAAGATTGGTCACGCAGGCTCTTTGATTCACTGATTCCATTGCCCGATGGAACAAGTTACAATTCCTACCTTATCCCCGGTAGTGAAAAGGTCGCTTTGATAGACACTGTCGATCCCGCCTTTTCCGAAATATTTATGAACCAGCTGGAAGATATTCCCAAAATTGATTACATGATCTCGCTGCACGCAGAGCAGGACCACTCTGGCAGCCTCCCGCTGGTGATGGATAAGTACCCCGAGGCCGTGCTGATTTGCTCTCTCAAGGCCAAGCCGCTTTTGGTGGATCATCTCGAGCTGGACCCCGCCCGCATCAGAACTGTGGAAGATATGGAAGAGCTCTCTCTGGGCGATCGCACTCTGCGCTTTGTGTACACTCCCTGGGTGCATTGGCCTGAGACCATGAGTGCCCTGCTGGTAGAAGATAAAGTGCTCTATACTTGTGATTTCCTGGGCTCCCACGTAGCCGGAAGCAATATGTATGCCGAAGACAAGCCTTTTGTTCTGGAAGCCGCCAAACGTTATTATGCCGAAATCATGATGCCTTTCAGATCCATGATCAAGAATAATATGAAGAAGGTTCGCACTCTGGATTTTGATCTCATTTGTCCCAGCCATGGTCCCTTGTGGGACAATCCCGAGACTATCCTCTCCGCTTATGAAGATTGGATTTCAGACGATGTGCACAACAAAGTGGTAATTCCCTATGTCTCTATGCATGGCAGCACTCAAAAGATGGTGGATTATTTCACAGCAGAGCTGGTGGACCTCGGCGTGGAAGTAGAGCTCTATGACCTGGCCGTAACCGATATCGGTAAACTCGCCATGGGCTTGGTGGATGCCGCTACGGTGGTGATCGGAACCCCTACCGTGCACGTGGGTCCGCATCCCTTTGTAGCCAATACCGCTATTCTGGCCAATGCGATCAAACCTAAAGTGAAATATGCCGCTGTGATCGGCTCTTATGGCTGGGCTACCAAAGCCGTGGAAAATGTGGTCAGCATGATTCCAAACCTGAAAGTAGAAGTTCTGGGAGCTGTAACCTGCAAAGGAGACCCCAGTGAGCAAGCCTATAAAGAGCTGAAAGACCTCGCTGAAAAGATAGCTGAAAAACATAAAAAACTGTAAATGAAAGATATACCCAAATAGGAGTAAGAGGGATTTGCCAATCTGCGGTTTTGCAGAAGGTGAATCTCAAGTTCCAAAGATTGAGGGACGCCGGATGCGATTATCTGGCGTCCCTGATTTTATTAGCAATCCGTCCCTCTCAACCTTGGCCATATTCCGTTTTTTAGGGGCGATCGTGCTTGGATGTAGATTGGAGGTTAAAGGGAGCATGACCTCTCGCCAAAACTTGAAAAAATTGACTTTTGCCACCGGCAATGAAAGCCAGATTTTTGAGCTTGAAGCTCTCCTTTCGCCCTTTTGATGAATTCAATTTTAACTTGTTTTTAACTCGAGTTCACTCGAAGCTTCGAGTAGGCTCGAGTTAAAAACGTATCAAAAGCAAGTTCTGGGAAAAAGGGAGGAGCGGGATTGGCCTACTGATAGATTGGCCTATTCGCTGGATTGGATGCGTCTCACGCCCAGTAAGGCCGCAGGCCTTAAAAAGAGCAGAGCCTGTCCTTTGCAGACCAGATGCCTTAAGTCCAGCAGCTTTCATGTAAACTCCCAAAATCGCAGAACCCAAAAACCTGAAATCATGAAAACTTCAAAACTCTCTAACTAAGAACTCCCGCACTTCCGCACCTCAAAACATGAAAACATGAAAACCTGAAAACTCCCGAACTAAGAACTCCCGCACTTCAAAACCTGAAAACCAAAAAATGGGGCACTACCAATGGTTGTGCCCCATATCTTTGGGTTTGTGATGCCGGATAAAACTCTTTTACAAAAGCTTTAAGGCATCATTTAGTTATTTTATTTCATCAGCATCATTTTGCGAGATTCGCTATGATTTTCTGTGGTCAGGCGATAGAAATAGATACCGCTGGAAACGGCTTTACCGCCATTATCGGTGCTATCCCAGACCAAGCTGGTTCTGCCAAAAGGTGCAATGCCGTCGAAGAGAGACTTCACGAGCTGACCTTTAACGTTGTAGATATCCAGTTTGGCTTTGCCATTAACAGGCATATCGAAGCTGATATTAGTTTCAGGATTGAAAGGATTGGGATAGTTTTGATTCAGAATCCTGGTAATCTGAGGAGCGGTGCCATCATTATTTGAGTCACCAGGTCCAAATGTCATCTGCATTTCAGCAAACATCACAGCACCACCATCGTTTACAGAGTGGGCAGGCGGGGCAATAGCATTGGCACCCCAAGTGTAGTCATCAAAGAACATGAGGCCGATCTTACCAATGTAATTACCTTCAGAATCGGTTCCGGTGGTGATAACTTTATCAGCCGGATATATCCACATAGGCTTGATATTAGTCAGTTCAGGGGTATCGACATTATTTAGCATGATCGGCTGAGACCAAGTTTTACCGTTGTCGCTACTGAGGGCAATAAAGATCTCAGGAGTATTTGAATAAGCAGCAAATTCAGGGTATGAATCCGGGTATTGGTTATACAGTCGGGCGCGCATAGCATCCTGCCACACTGCCACCATCAGGCCGTCTGCATTGGGCTCTGATAGTTTGATATTGTTGCAATGAAACATCATGCTACTGTCATGAAGGGTATCATCCCAATGCGGGAAAGGCCAGACTGTTTGAAGAATACGTTCTGCACCACCTTCTTCCAGAATATAGTACCCGCCATCGCTAGCCTCATGATGTTCGGCTTCGCCCCAAGGAGCTTCGCGATCCCATGGGGTGTAAGTTACGTTAAAATCATCATCCGGGTGCTTTTGCGGATAGACATCACTGACAGTGAAATCATTAGTATTTGTGTTATAAGTGACTGTTTTTACATTTTGGAAAGCCGGATAATATGATCCACCATCTGTAGAAACTGCATACACCACAGGGAAGATGACTCTACCATTGCTACTGGTAACTGCATTCAAATGGCTGGAATTGACTATGCCCCAGTGAATCTCATTGTCTGCATAAGGTACATCACCGTCACCTACAAAATAACCAGTACCTCCAGGAGTTCCCGGGGGGTTCCAGGTAGGAAGGTTGCCAAATTCAGTTATGCGGGACCAGGTGCCTTCTCCATAGTTAGGGCACATAAAGATGTCCACATCGGGCTCAACAATCGCTACTTCAGCATCAGTGTAAGCAAAATGGTAACCGGCATAAAAGACGTTACCCAGGTCATCGGTAGTGATAGCGTGGAAAGGACGACGCCAGTCATCATCATGATTCCATTGGTCCATTTCGGGGATAGAGCTATGGTTCCATTCCAATGGAGTTCCCATTTCAATCATATTAGCATCGAAATCTGCCCAGGCGATATGGATGTTTTCACTTGGCTTTTCTCCTACGTTATGAGATACAAAATTACGATTGGCCACATACGCTCTGCGCATTCCGTTTATAGGAGAAGGGCCGATCTGTATGGTAGGCCAGATGAATTCATTGTCAGTAGAGGCTACCACACCATCGATAAGGACTTCCAGCGGATTATCCACGATCACCTGAACTTCATTGAAGAGGCCAGAAAGGCCTTCCAGGAAGGCATCGGAAGTAAATTCCACTTCGTGTTCTGCATCATAATCCGGATCATCGGGAGATCCATGTTTCGCATGCCAGGCATACATTGGTTTTGCGCTTACAGGGTCAACTCCCAGGGAGGGATAACCTTCACGAACTGTAGCTTGGGTGATCTCATTCTGGTTCACAATACCACCGTCAGCATTGAGGTGCGCGTAAAATACGCGACGTGAGCCGTCAGCGGTACGTTTACCATGATAGGTTAGGAAGTATCCACCGTCACCATTAGGAATGTTACGAATGGGGATGCCATTATAGCTTCCGATCATGTAGTCGTAAAAACTCTCCAACAATACTGTGGGCGTTTTTGTAAATTCATAGACAGGGCTAGTGCGGGTATTGTTTACCAGCTTACCCTGTGCAGGGGATTCAAGAGGCTTGCTTGCGTAATCAGACTGCACCGGTTTAGCGTTTACAGCAAAGATTACGAAAGACAGGCATATTACGAGAAAGAGAACTTTTTTCATTGTTCCTCCAGTTTTATTTTTGGTTCTTAGTATCTCATTTTCAGCGACACACGATGTGCGCTTTTGAGCATTGATTCAGCAAGATAGCCCATATCAGTATAGGCATAGTCGATATTGAAGATACCGAGGCTGGTGGGAATCTGCCATCCGGCGCCGGCACTGTAGCTGGCAGCATCGTAACCTAATTGATACCCAGCTCTGAGGAAGATATTCCCCAATTTGTATTCTGTGCCAAGATTCCAAGTTTCCTGCCTGTCAATCACATTGTCCATTTGAAATGAGGCAATCCAGTAAGTATTTTCACCACGCATGAGGTCTCCAGAGACACCTAAGGAGAAGTGCATGGGAATCTTGCTTTCCAGCTCCGGGCCATCTTCATCGATCAAGCCATCGCCGTCGTTATCAATCAGATCAAAGGGGTCTTCATCGGTCTGTCCATCTCCATCGTTATCTACACGATAGCGAATGTCT
>JALNWR010000123.1 GCA_023230795.1 Candidatus Cloacimonadota bacterium | reverse complement strand
CGATGCTCGGTAAAGATAATGAGTTTGCGGTAGCGACCGCTCTTTTCCTGCATCTGTGGGTTGTTTTCAAAGAGTCTGGAGAGCTCTTCCCATTTGCGGTCAAGACCAGAGTCCCGGAGGTCTTTTGCCTGTTTGGTGAGTCTGGCCAGGATTGCCGTTTCATTCTCCAGCTCCTGGATGGTCTGAGCTGAAGTTGCTCTATCAAGCAATTCCTCTTCCTGATCTTCGCGTTCATCAGTGTTCCAGTCATCTTCATCAAAATCATCCGGAAGATCAAGCGCTATATCTGTCTGCTGACGAATCAGTTCACCTCTCTGGATCAGCTTTTCCTCTTCCACTCTGCGGTTCAGCCTTTCCAGCCGACGTTTGAGGGATTGATATATCGCCTCCGGACTCGATGCCAAACGGCGTTGCAGGATCGTGAGGGCAAAGCCTATGGTGTTTCTGCGCTTACCTTCCAGCCGGTCTGCCTTGTTCATCTCTTCCCGCACATATTCCGTTACGGCAAGATACAGCTCAGCTTCCAGATCGGATAGTTTGTATGTGACGGAGTAGGCCTTACGCTCTGGGAAAAGGTGAGTGCCATCAAACTTGAGCAGCTCCTCTTTTACCATCCTGCGCATCAGATCAGAGATATCTATAGATTGAGCACTATCACGAGACTTGCCATAGAAGCGGTCGGAATCCAGCAGGGCCAGAAAGGTCTGAAAGTCTTCGTCTTTACCTTTGTGAGGAGTAGCTGTCATCAGCAGGAAATGTCGGGTGATGCTGCCAAGGTCTTCGGCCAGCTTATAACGTTTGGTTTTCTTCAGTTCGTTGCCAAACCAGGATGCAGAACACTTGTGAGCTTCATCTATCACTATCAAGTCCCAGTAGGTCAGATTCAGTTTCCTGATCAGCTCTTCATCCCGAGAAACCATATCAATGCGGGCAATCAGGTAATCAAAATCCTCAAAGGGGTTCCCGCTATGGGATTGAGCTTCCATTTCACGGGAAAAGATGAAAAAGTCCAGCCCGAATTTCTCATACATTTCATCCTGCCACTGCTCTACCAGAGAACCGGGGGCAACGATCAAAATCCGTTTGGCATCGGCGCGCATGATCAGCTCTCGCATATACAAGCCTGCCATAATGGTCTTTCCAGCTCCGGGATCATCAGCCAGGACATAGCGCAAGGGCTGCCGGGGCAGCATGGATTCATATACCGCGGTAATTTGATGGGGTAAGGGTTCAACGTTTGAAGTATGCACAGCCATCATGGGGTCAAAGAGATAGGCGAGATTGATGCGACAAGCCTCTACAGCCAGCTTAAAATCTGCTCCCTGTGCATCGAAAGACCAGGGGCGGCCGGATTTTGCCAGCGCCAGATTGATTTCGTCACTGCGGTAAATCAGGCGCTCTAAAAGGGCGCCACTATTTGTTTTGTAATAAACTGTGAGCGCATTGGGGCCGATGGGTTCACTCGTAACTATACGAACCACTTCTTCGGGTTCCAGGCCCTGAATCAGAGCCCCTGCTTTTATGTCTTCTAATCTGATCATAGCTATTCCCAACAGTATTTGAACTGATGTAATCGCACTTTTCAGGCTTGAGAAACTACTCCTCCAAAGCTGCAAAATCAATTCAGTATTTTAATAAATCCATAGTGAATGTCAATATTATGGAAAGAGCTCTGGTTATCAATGAGAAAAGCAACCGGCATTCCTCCATTTCTTTTAGAACCTAATTTTAATCTGCTCTCGATCCAGCCTTTCCCGTCTATTTGGCCGCCGTTTATACTGGATAGCCAGCGCGCTGCAAATAGCTATAAGTTCAGATATTCTGTAATAAACGAAGTTCCTGGGGCTTGTATCTGTCTGATTTAGTGTGCTGGATGTTTTTGGGGATGTCAGCTGCCAAGATTGTGGGTTCACTGAACGCACAATTGTATTTAACGCCAGGACATCTGTTTACCATGTTATCAATTACTCATTTCAAGCTGTTGCTCGAGTTTGAGTCTACAGACAAAAGGGAGTTCTATATAAGTCTAATCCCTTCCATATAAAATCCTGGTTTGTCCGCACTATGTACGCCTATAAGAGAGTGAGGAATCTTGGTTCTTTGAAGTGTGTAGAGTGCAATTGTGTTATGAACTTATCTGAAAGCGAGCTTTCGCCACCGGGAATGAAAGCTGATTCTTGAAGTCCAAACGCCTAAGTAATTGGTAGTAAATGTGCAACACTCCAAGGCGTTTGAGACTCAACTAGAATGTGCAATTATACGCACCGAGTCACGCCACTTTATTTACCAAGATTTATCGATTGTTGTGATAACTGTTGCCAGCTTGCTTATGCTAATGTAGGGGAGAAGCGTTTTGAAATTTGCGAACAGCCCTTATAGCCTTTAGTGAATGTAGCGTGATCAGCTTAATAGCTGTCAGGAATAATCAAGTAAATAAATTCGAATCCGGGAGGAAAAATGCAAAGAGAACGAGAAAGTCTGGAAAGCAAGATCGACGGGGATCACATTGAGATCAGGGTAGATGACATAATTATAGAAGGCACGATAATCGAACGCAGTTTGCGTAATATTACTGTAGCCATTACCAGGCCCTTTGAGGGGATCAAAAAAGAAGCAGGTGTTATATCAATGATGTCTTTGCTGCTGTATAACTTTCTGGGAGATCACGGAGATAAAACTGCTGCGTCTATGTTGCGGGACCTTTATCGCTTTTGTAACTATGCCAGAGAGCATCTCGAGGAGCTGAAGCTGGCCTTGGGAAACTACTATATAGCGGTTCAGTATGAAGAGCAATATGAGCCTGTGAGGCAGCAAAAAAAGAGGCGCATAGCCGAGCTCCAAAGAGAATTGAAGCCTTTGCAGAAAGCTCTGAAGTCTGATAAAATGGATAGGCTTACTTATGATAAACTTACTGAAGCTCTCTATCAGGAAAGGAGGGATTTGCGAGAGCAAGTAACAATTGATAGCTATGAAATATATAGGGAGTGCTTCAAGGAATTTCAAGATACCCCCTTGAAACGGATGAACCAGGAGGAAGCGCTCAAATATATCAATGTGCTATGTATGGAAAAACCGGAATTATTATCGAACTGAACATGGCCTTAATCTGTCAGAACCAAGGATAATTGTGATAAATCATTAGAGATCAGATATACTCCGCATAAGCGATGGGGACGAAGTCCGTCCAAAATCAGCATGATCTAAAAAAGGAGATACCATGATCTATGAACTGCACAAAGCGAATCTGAAAAGAGCCACCACCCGTAAGTTTCTCTGCTCAAATGATAATAGCGGTGCCATCAACGTATTTTCAATGCTGCAGGAGCTGGTCGTTGCACGCGGCTTGCTATTGATCGGCAGCTATGGCGAAGTTCCCGTTCTGGAAGATAAGGAGGGCAGCAGGTTCCGCGCTATCTAAAGGGTAGAGGGATTCAGCGTTGGGTGGAACTGAGGAAATCGAAAGTGGCAAAGCCTCTGCCAGTAGAGCTTATTCCGTCTCATTTGAGTTTGGCGGAATATGCTAGCACTTCTTTGGCTCAGCTTAGTTCTTCTGATTCGTTTTCTGATCTTATTGAGCTTCTGGAGTGAGATGTTTAGCATTCACCCATTTTTTGCGAAGGCTTGATTTGGCTATGGGTGGTGTGTGCTATCTGAAATAGCGTCCCTACAGGACTCAGATCGTTGTGCGGATGGGGGTTGCTATCTGAAATGGCGTCCCGCATGGGACTCGGAAGGCTTGATTTGGCTATGGGTGGTGTGTGCTATCTGAAATAGCGTCCCTACAGGACTCAGATCGTTGTGCGGATGAGGGTTGCTATCTGAAATGGCGTCCCTAAGGGACTCGTTTATCTGGTGTTTTAGGCCGTGATTATGAATCATAATTATTCAAGGCAAAAATGAATTATGTGGGCATGGATGAGAGATAGAGTGTAAACGTTAATGTCATTTTGGTTTCCTTTAACCAATTGCGATAACCGGCAGGATTTCTGCGCTCCAATAGTTCGACGTTATCGACCTTTTCCCAATCTGCGCGCCACATGACCAGGGTAAAAGGCAAAGAGCAGATAAAGCTGATTAACACGATGACCAGTAGTATCTGGTCTGATTTATCAGTTTGTGGATTCATGGAAAGCCTCCTTTTTGCTTAGGCAAAATCCTATCGGTGAGGGGTTGGAAGGGCTGGAAAGCTCAAAGCTGTTATAGTTTTCCATTTGAGCATATTGGATGAGATCGGTTGGCAAGAGCCTGGCATCAGCGCCTCGCATCATGGCCTGGTAACAGGCGTTTTGCACTACAATCCGGATTTGCCCCCCGGAAAAGCAGTATCTTGCGGCCAGCTGAGGTACATCGATCTCAGCAGAACCGGGAATTGTGGCAGGCAGATGCAGGCGCCAGAGTTTTTCACGGCAAAGCTGATCCGGCAGCCGCAGTTCCAGCTTATAGTGAAAGCGTCTGGACATGGCAATATCCATGTTTCCCACCAGATTTGTGGTAACGATCAGGATACCGGGGAAGGTTTCCATTTCTTCCAGAAAGATGCTTTGGATGGCGTTTTCGGTGCTATCACAGGATTGATCTCCCTCGGTTTTACGTTTATGAATCAATTGGTCACCTTCGTTCAGCAGAAAGACGGGGGCTGGCTGCACTTCTTTGATGATCTTCCTCATTTGGGTAAAGAGTTTACGGGCTTGCTTTTCGGTGTTGCCATAATAGCAATCGCGGATATTATTAGCATTCACCTGCAGCAGAGGGCGCCTCAGTTCGTTGGCCATCACTCCGGCAATGAATGTTTTACCGGTTCCGGGATGTCCGTGCAGCAGGATGTTACATCCCTTCAGGGCCTCGTTGTCGGAAGAAAGCGATGGGCTGAGCAAGCCCCAATGCGAAAGATCATACTGCTGGGGGTATTTTAGCCTGTGGATAGTAGAGCTGATCAAGTCCATTGTCTCTTGCGGCAGGATCAGCTGCTTCAGGGTCTGGCTGGTTTGCAGCTGGCTGAGCATTTTGGAACTTTGCAAGAGAGCTTCCAGCTTGGCTTCTGGCTGAGAGAGCTTTTGCTTTACCTGTATTTCAAGCTCAGCTACTCCTTGATCAGTGATATTTAGTACGGAAGTATTATGGAAAAACTTATGGACTTCGATCAGGCCTTCATCGATCAATCTGCTTTGTCGGATAGCGCTGTCATGGCGTTCGTACTCATCTGCATCACTGGAAAGCAGGTTCGCCAGTGAGCCATTTTCCAGATCGTGCTCCAATTCCGCCTTATAGAAATAGATGATGAGCAGGCACTTCAGATCAAAATCGCTCAGTTTGTGCAAGCCGATAAAAGTATGCAAGGGATGCTCCTTAGGGAGATTATGTATATGCAGCAATATGATATCCATGAGCTCATTCACGGCTCTCCCGTAGTAAAAGCCATCTTGTTCATGTTGTTCTGTCCTCAGCTCGCTATAGGCGAAGAAATGAATCTTCATGGCTTTACTGATGGTTTTGAACGGCACATGGGAAATGCCAAGATGATTGCTGAGGAATTCATTGGCCTCCTGAATGGGATTTCTACCCATAAGCAGATTCAGTAGAAAACAGTTCAGCATAAAGCAGCTATCTATGACCATATGAACGTTACGGCGAAAATCAGTCGTGTGAGAATGGGCGAAGCTAAGAATCTCCCTTTCCACCAAACTGGAGATGAATTCGACTCTGCTATTAAGATCATCATCCAGGTAAGGGCTCATTTTGATGATCTCCCTGGCGCGGGCATCGGTATCAAAATCTGCGGCAGTTTGATGGTAGATTTCGGCTACCACATCCAAATCCGCGGGCTGAAACTGGTAAACGGCAAACAGTGGATGATTATTAAATGCTCTGCATGCTTTCCGCATCAAGGATAGATATTCGTTATGGCGTTGCAGTTCATGCTCCATAGCTTGATGCTCAAGCTCCTGTCGCATCTCTTTATGCCGATATTTGATGCTATCCGTTTTATCCTCGCCCGAAGGCTCTTCATCGAAATCGGGAAGCTGATGGCGGTTTCTGCCTTTGCTCTTGTCAGCTTTATGAAAGGCGACAATTTGCTTTAGGTAATCTACAAGTTTATCGGTATCAGACATACATACTCCTTCTATTAAGGTTATGGGGCACAGGCTTTAGCAAAGAATTTATGACTAAGCAGGGCAACTTAGCTTCTTCTATTATAACTACCGACAGACTTTTGTGGGAAATGAGGGTTTTATCCCTCACAAAAATCGAGCTTTTGATTCTTACGAAGTTTGGAATATTCCACCCAGGAAACTTCATTTCTCTTCCGGATAACAAGAGCAAAACGGTCATCATTAGCATCGATGGCAACATGTGAGCCATAGCAAAATCTCTCTATCAACAATAGTCCATCTCTCTCACAACAATTCTTGATGATCAAAATATCATCATTTAGGGAAAGAGTTTTTGGATCTATAATTATAAAGGGTTTGGTGATTTTCTTTAATTCATACATAAATTCTCTCTCTCTTATTTTATTTAATGAGGGGATAGGGCACAAGTCGGAGTATATGCAGCCTTGAAGAGTTTATCACAATTATCTTTGGTCAGTTTGCAATTGGATGGTAGAGAGCCAGAGCCTTGGCGTAGAATCTGGTAATGCCTCCCCACGCCTCTTAACCAAAGAATTCCCAATAATAAATCCCCATTTGTCCGCACTATATACAGTCAATAAAGAGTGAGGGCTGCAATGTTCTTTGACGTGTATAGAGTGCAATATTGTGTGAGAGGCGGAAAGCACCGTTTTGGCTGGATGGTCAGGATGCGTTATAGTCTGTTGGAAAGATAAAGTATGGTAGTAAAGGTCATATTTTGACGAAATCACCTGCATCTTGAATCTGGATAGAAGGACAACATAACGACCATAGTCATTGTTTTTGAGGGAAATACCTGTATCTTGAATTCGGATAGAAGGATAACATGACGGTCAAGATTATTGTTTTTAAGGAAATCACCTGTATCGTGAATCTGGAGAGAAGGACAACATGACGACCATAGTCATTGTTTTTGAGGGAAATACCTGTATCTTGAATTCGGATAGAAAGACAACATGACGGTCAAGATTATTGTTTTTTGGGAAAACACCTGTATCTTGAATCCGGCTTAAAAGACTTTAGCTGGCGGCTTTAGCCGCCATTCACCAGGCTGACACTGGCGACAAGACTTTTTCCCCGCCTTTGAAGGCGGGGCACCCGCAGCTATATCTCCGGTTTTATGATAGAGCTTGATTTGGCGGCGAAAAGGACGGATACTGCCTCAACCTTTTTGATATCGCCCGCTGTAAAATCAGATGGGGCGAATTCGGAGTGCGCTTGGGTAATCTGATCGGACTCAAATCGGAGTGCGCTTGGGTAATCTGATGGGGCTCAAATCGGAGTGCGCTTGGGTAATCTGATCGGGCTCAATTCGGAGTGCGCTTGGGTAATCTGATCGGACTCAAATAAGAGTGCGCTTGTATAATCTATCGTGTTATTAGATATATAGGTACGTGTGCCTGGCCTTAAAAGGCCAGGAAAAAGTCTTGGCCGGATAGCTGCTCCGGAGTGTGCCGGTTAAAACCGGCACCTAAAGTCTTTCAAGGAGGGTGGGGGTT
>JALNWR010000122.1 GCA_023230795.1 Candidatus Cloacimonadota bacterium | reverse complement strand
GGCAAGATGATCAAATCCATCATCGAAAGCTGTGAAGTTGGCATCGATATCCAGGATGACGGCACCGTGAGAATACTCTCTCCGGATAAAGCATCTATCGAAAAAGCCAAGGAAATCATCCGGGGCATCGCTATCGATCCTGAACCCGGTGATGAATTTGAAGGGCCTATCACCCGCATCGAGCCCTACGGAGTATTTGTAAAAGTGCTCGGCGGCGCCAAAGAAGGTATGGTACACGTATCCCAGATGCACACCTCCAGAGTGGGACATCCGGACGACATGGTCAAACTTGGCGATGTGGTAAAAGTAAAGGCTCTGGGCATGGATAGGGGCAAACTTTCCCTTACCATGAAAGGAATTCCCGGAAACCCTGAGCCTGATCCCAGTGCCACGGCAAGACCTGCGCCTCCCCGCAGAGACCGTGATGACAATCACCGCGGTGGACGCGATAACAGAGGTGGCGGCAGAGACCGTCATCGCAGATAAATCGTAAATATATAAGCATATCAAGAGCGCAGTTCAGGCTTGGACTGCGCTCTGATTTCAAAGTCAGGAGCTTACAATGGATTACAAGATAAAAGACCTTTCGCTGGCAGCCTTCGGGCACGAAGAAATAAAGCTGGCCGAGATCGAAATGCCCGGACTGATGGCACTGCGTGAACGCTTTGACCATAGCAAACCTCTGGCTGGAGCCAGGATCACCGGGAGCCTGCACATGACCATTCAAACCGCCGTCCTGATGCAGACCCTGGTGGCGCTAGGAGCAAGCCTGAGATGGGCAAGCTGCAATATATTCAGCACCCAGGATCATGCCGCCGCCGCCATGGTGGAGCAAGGCATCCCCGTCTTTGCCTGGAAGGGTGAAAGTCTGCAGGAATATTGGAGCTGCACCTTTCAAGCCTTGAACTGGCCGGAAGGAGAGTGTGACCTCATAATCGACGATGGTGGAGACGCCACCTTGATGGTGCATGAAGGCTACCGCCTGGAAGAACTTTACAAAAAAAGCGGTAAACTGCCAGCAGCGGAATCTGATAACGAAGAATTCCGCCTGGTGCAAGAGCTGCTGATCTCGCATCTGGAAGAAGACCCCGGCAGATGGCATCGCATCACCAAAAATATCAAAGGTGCCAGCGAAGAAACCACCACCGGAGTAAATAGACTCTATCAGATGATGCAAAAAGGCGAGTTGCTCTTCCCCGCTATCAACGTGAATGACAGCGTGACCAAAAGTAAATTTGACAATCTCTATGGTTGCCGCGAATCCTTGGTGGATGGCATCAAACGCGGCACAGACGTGATGGTAGCCGGCAAGATCGTAATGGTCTGCGGATATGGCGATGTGGGCAAAGGCTGCGCTCAATCCATGCGCAATTTTGGCGCCCGGGTGATAGTAAGCGAGATAGACCCCATCTGCGCCTTGCAAGCCGCTATGGAAGGCTATGAAGTGCGGACTCTGGACGATATGGTGGAGACCGCTGATATCTTCGTAACCGCCACCGGCAATTGCGATGTGATCCGGGTAGATCACATGATGAAGATGAAAAACAACGCTATAGTTTGTAATATCGGCCATTTTGACAACGAAATCCAGGTGAATAAACTCTATGAACTGGAAGGCGTGGAAAAGCACAATATCAAGCCGCAGGTGGATCTGATCAAGCTGCCCAATGAAACAGCCATCATCCTGCTCTCCGAAGGCAGATTGGTGAATCTGGGTAATGCCACGGGTCACCCTTCCTTTGTGATGAGCTGCTCCTTTACAAATCAGGTGCTGGCACAGATCGAACTCTGGAAAAATGAGCATGAGATCGGCGTATATACCCTGCCTAAACATTTGGATGAAGAAGTAGCACGCTTGCATCTGCCCAAACTGGGCGTGCAGCTCACACATCTGAGTGTGCGCCAGGCCGAATACATCGGAGTGCCCATCGAAGGCCCTTACAAGCCAGATTATTATCGCTATTAAAGCTGGGATAAAACTTGGCCACACATAAACCTGTAATCATCAACGAACTCTTTGGTGAACTTGTAATTCCGCCCGAAGGTCAACGCTGGACTGTGGTGCGCACCAAGCCCCGACGAGAGAAAAAGCTGGCGGATTATGCTGCAAGAAGCCTCATCCAGTATTATCTTCCCCAAATCAAGCATAAAAGAAAATATCAGAGACGCAAGGTGGTGACCACTGTCCCCATGTTTCCCGGATACATCTTTATGGTGCTTTCCGCAGAAGAACGGCAAACCATAGCCATCACAGGCATGGCAGCACAATTCATTTATGTGAACCTTCAAGAGGAATTGCTGGATGATCTTTCCCATCTCTTTGGCGCCACCCAGAAAAAAGTACCCATGGAAAACGTAATGTGGCTATCCAAAGGCCTGGAAGTGGAGATCACCTCCGGAGCGTTAAAGGGCACCCGCGGCATTATCGAAAGTCATGACAAGATTTCGGAAGTTCGCTTGCAGGTAGATATACTGCGTCAGGCCGTAATGGTCAAGATCGATCCCAAAGATGTAAAAATAATCGGAGAATATGAAGTGGTAGAGGAAGACTAATGAAGATACTAATCACCGGAGCCGCAGGCTTTATCGCCTCCCACCTGGCAGATGCCTGCATCGAGGCTGGACACGAGGTAGTGATTCTGGACAATCTCAGAACCGGCTACAGGCGAAACCTGAATCCCAAAGCAAAGTTTTATGAAATCAATATCTGCGATCCCGCTGTGGAAGAGATATTCGCCAGGGAAAAACCGGATATAGTGGATCATCATGCCGCTCAAATCTCGGTACCGCTCTCCATCGAAGACCCGCTTACCGATGCCGAGATCAACGTAAAAGGGCTGATCAACATCCTGCAAGCCGCCAGTAAACATCAGGTCAAAAAAGTGGTTTATATCTCATCCGGCGGAGCCATGTATGGAGAAGCAGAGGAGTATCCCACCTCCGAGACCTATCGCCCCCGCCCTGTGTCCGTATATGCCATCAACAAAATGGTGGGCGAGGATTATCTATACTTTTACAGTAAACAGTACGCTCTGGATTATACCGTATTGCGCTATGCAAATGTGTATGGACCCAGACAGGTCTCCCACGGAGAGGCGGGAGTGGTCTCTATCTTTGTAGAAAAGCTGCTGGCCTCCCAGACTCCCACCCTGAATGCCTTTCCGGGAAAGCCTGAGGGCATGATCCGGGATTATGTATTTGTGAAAGACGTGGTCAAAGCCAATCTCATCGCCTTTAGCAAAGGCAGCGGACAGGCCTATAACATCGGCAACTGCATACCAACCACTACCAGGGCTCTTTATGATGAGATCGCCCGTCAAATGGGCAAAGATATCCAGCCTACCCTGGCTCCGGCACGCAAAGGTGATCTGCAAAGGTCTCTGCTCAAGATCGACAAAGCCAAACGGGAATTGGGCTGGCAACCTCAGTATAGCCTCTCTGAAGGCATCGCTGAGGTGATAGACTATTACAAAGAACTTTTAGGAGAGAAGATATGAAGCTCGCGGTAATCGGCTCCGGCTATGTGGGCCTTACCAGTGGTGCCTGCTTTGCAGATATGGGCAATAACGTCATCTGCGTGGATAAAGACCTGGCCAAGATCAAGCTTTTGCAAGAAGGCAAGGTCCCCATTTTTGAACCCGGCCTGGAAGATATGATGTCCCGCAATGTAGAAGAAGGCCGTTTGAGCTTTTCTTCAGACCTCGCCCACGCTGTGCAAGAATCCCTGATCCTGTTTATCGCAGTAGGCACACCCCCCGAAGAAGATGGCTCTGCCGACCTCTCGCATGTGCTGCAAGCAGCCAGGCAGATCGCCGAACACATCGATGACTACAAGATCATCGTGGACAAATCCACCGTTCCTGTGGGCACGGCAGATCGGGTAAAAGCCCAGATTCAAGAGGTTCTAAAGGCCCGAGGAGTGGATATTGCTTTCGACGTGGTTTCAAATCCAGAATTCCTCAAAGAAGGTGCTGCTATAGCGGACTTTATGAAGCCAGACCGGGTGGTGATAGGAACCGATAGCGAAAAAGCCGCGCAGCTCATGCGCACTCTGTATGCCCCCTTTTGTCGTACCAATGACCGCGTGATCATGATGGGCATCCGCTCTGCTGAAATGACTAAGTATGCAGCAAATGCCTTCCTGGCTACCAAAATCTCTTATATCAACGAAATCTCCAGGCTCTGTGATGCCTATGGTGCGGATGTGGAAGAAGTGCGCAGTGGCATCGGCAGTGACAGCCGCATTGGCTACAAATTTATCTACCCCGGAGTGGGATATGGTGGGAGCTGCTTTCCAAAAGACATCAAAGCCTTGATACACATGTCCTCACAAGTGGGCTTTGACAGCCGCATCCTCAAAGCGGTGGAAGCTGTAAATTCAGATCAAAAGAGGCTGCTGATCGATAAGATAATCTCACACTTTGGCCCAGACCTGACCGGCTTGAGCTTTGCCATCTGGGGACTGGCTTTCAAACCTCAGACCGATGATATGCGCGAAGCCCCTTCCATCGTGATCATAAATGCCCTGCTGGAAGCCGGGGCCAAGATCAAAGCCTACGATCCGGTTGCCATGGACACAGCTCGGATAGTATTCGACGACAGAGCCGGACTCACTTTGTGTGCCAGTGAATATGACGCGCTCAATGAAAGTGATGCCATGCTCTTGATCACCGAATGGCGACAATTCCGCTATCCCGATTTTAAGCGCATGAAAAAGCTGATGAAACAGCCGGTTATCTTTGATGGACGCAATCAGTATGACCCGCTTCAAGTAAGAGAGCTGGGCTTTACTTATTACGGAATAGGCAGGCCGTAGAAAGGCTTCTTTTGCCTTGCCCGGATTATGGGCGTCTGGTAAAGCTCACCCACTGGCCAAGAGCATCTACAGACAGGCTGTCTGCCCTGCCCAGGGCTCTGGGATAAAAGAGATATCCCTGCTTGGTGGCGGAAGGGAGCAATTCTCCAAAGCTGAAATAATTCGCCAGCAGTTCATAATACTCATCCTGCAACTGCTGACGCTCTTCCACGGCGGAAGTTGGCTCCTGAAAAGGGTCCTGCCACTGCTCATAATAAATCTGGTCTCGAACATTATCCAGGATATAAGCCAGCGGAATATGATCATACTGCCGCTCTGCAGCTACTATGGCAAAGGCAGTGGAGGGAATCGCCAGCTTCTTTTGGCTGATGTTCTTCACCTGCACGTATATGGCAAAGAAATCCGAATTCAGATTCTGCCTGGAACCCCTATAGCTTTCGGGACGCAGTGCTACCTGCAGGCTATCGGTTCGGAATACTATATACCCTTCTTCCAGATGATAATCCCCCGGCACCGGCTGCCAGGCCTTCACAGCGCAGGCAGCCAGAACCAGAGAAAGCAGACTAATCGTCAGTATCTTCAGATGAATCTGGATCGTTGTCATCTTCCTGATCTTCGTTTAAGTCTTCATCTATATCTTTTTTCCTGGGTTTAGCGAGGTCTTTGAGCTCTATCTTGGGAGCTTTCTTGATCTCTTCCACTTCTTTATCCAGGGTATCATCATCGGTATCTTCCGGAGGCACACAGGTGATATCATGCACCTTGTCACCCTTGGAGAGGTTGATCAGACGCACGCCCTGGGTATTACGGCTGATTACAGAGATATCCTTCACGGCCTGGCGGATGATCATGCCATCTTGGGTGATGATCATCAGATCATCTTCATCTGTAACTAATAGCAATGAAGCCAAATGTCCGTTGCGTTTGCTTGTCTTCAGGGTAATCACGCCTTTGGAGCCGCGTCTGGTAGTGGAATAGCTGGAGATCGCTGTGCGTTTTCCATAGCCATTTTCACTTACGGCCAGGATGGTGGCAGAATTCGGTTCTCCATTTTCGAGCATCTGATCTGCGGTTATCAAAGCCATGGAGATCACATAATCTCCTTCTCTGAGGCTAATGCCCTTCACGCCTTGAGATACACGCCCCAAACTGCGGATATTCTCCTCGCTGAAACGATTGCAATATCCATTGTGGGTGGCCAGAAGGATGTCGTCTGAACCTTCAGAGATTCTGGCATCGATGAGCTCATCGCCTTCTATGAGTTTGATGGCACGGATGCCATTTCTACGAGGACGGGAATAGGCGGAAAGCGCTGTCTTCTTGATCAAACCGCGTCTGGTGCACATCACTATGTGTTGATCTGCACGGAATTTCTTCAGGGTTACAAAGGCTTTGATCTTCTCACCTTCGGCAAATTGCACCAGATTCACTATTGCTTTACCACGGGCGGTGCGGCTGGCCTCCGGAATCTCATAGACCTTGAGCCAATGACACATACCGTGATCAGTAAAGAGCAGAATATAGGAATGTGCAGAGGCCACAAAGAGATACTGAATAAAATCGGATTCCTTGAGGTTTGAGGAGTTCAATCCCTTTCCACCCCGCATCTGAACTTTGTAAGTATCCACAGGCAGACGCTTCACATAACCATCATGGGTAATGGTAACTACCATCATGTCATCCGCAATGAGGTCTTCCATATTGAAGCTGCCGCCGCCATGGCCTTCCAGGATAGTGGTGCGACGCTTATCGCCAAACTTATTCATGAGCTCCAGAGTCTCTTCTTTTACTACGGCCATACGCTCTTCACGGCTAGCAACCAGGTTTCTGAGATACTCTATGAGTTTGAGCAGCTCATTGTACTCGGTTTCTATCTTTTCCAGCTCCATACCGGTGAGGCGTTGCAGTCTCATATCCAGGATAGCTTTTGCCTGAATCTCGGAAAGGCCAAATTTCTCTTGTAGCTGCTCATTTGCTTCGGCCGGGGTCTTGGAAGCGCGGATGGTGGCTATCACTTCATCCAGATGGTCCAGAGCTATGCGATAGCCTTCCAGGATATGCAGCCTGGCTTCGGCATTGCGCAGCTCATACTGCGTGCGTCTGAGCACCACGTCATGGCGGAATTCTATGAAGTTTGTAACCATATCCTTCATATTCACCACTTGTGGGATACCGTCTATCAGGCAGAGATTGATCACGCCGAAGGTGCTCTGCAATTGTGAGTATTTATACAGCAGATTCAGCACTACATTGGCATCGTGATTGCGTTTGACGTGGATTACCACGCGCATGCCGTCTCGTCCGGATTCATCGCGGATGTCGCTGATGCCTTCGATCTTCTTGTTCTTCACCAGCTCTACCATGCGGCTTATCAAGAGCGAAGTGCTCACCTGGTAAGGGATGGAGCGGATAATGATGCGCTCACTTTCATTGGGCATGGTTACCACATCTGCTTCACCACGGACCAGCACCCGCCCGCGTCCGGTCTCAAAATAGTCCCTGATCCCGTCTGTGCCCAGGACCATGCCTCCCATGGGGAAGTCCGGGCCTTTGATGTATTTCAAGAGGTCCAGGGGCTGAAGCTCCGGGTTATCGATCAAGGCAATGATGGCATTACAGATTTCGGTGATATTGTGCGGGGGCATATTAGTAGCCATCCCTACTGCGATGCCGGAGGAGCCATTGACCAGGAGATTGGGAATCCGGCTGGGAAATACCACCGGTTCTTTGCGAGTCTCATCATAGTTGCTTTTAAAATCTACGGTATCTTTTTCCAGCTCGGCCATCAGCTCGAGAGTGATCTTTTGCATGCGGGCTTCGGTATAACGCATGG
>JALNWR010000121.1 GCA_023230795.1 Candidatus Cloacimonadota bacterium | reverse complement strand
GGATGCGAGACGCATCCAATCCAGCAAGCAGGCCATTTCAGCGGATTTATCCAGGGGATTCCGTATCTGTGGCGGAAGCTGGATTGCAGGCGTCTCGCCTGCAGAGCACGGGACGTGCTCATTTTCAAGGCCTTAGGCCTTGCTGGATGCGAGACGCATCCAATCCAGCAAGCAGGCCATTTCAGCGGATTTATCCAGGGATTCCGTATTTGTGGCGGAAGCTGGATTGCAGGCGTCTCGCCTGCAGAGCACGGGACGTGCTCATTTTTAAGGCCTTTGGCCTTGCTGGATGCGAGACGCATCCAATCCAGCAAGCAGGCCATTTCAGCGGAGTTCAACAAATCAGTTCAATAAATCAGTTCAACAAATCAGGCTTTCATCGTCGGTGGAGAAAACTGGCTTTCAGTTCAGATCAATTCCTCATAGCCAAAGGGAAAGGATTTATCCAGGGATCCAGTTTCAGAAAGCTGGAGCTGCGGGAACTTGTCCTTTAGCAGGCTGAAGGCCATCACCAGACGGTGGTCGTTTTGAGTATCCAATACCAAGTGCTGCATCTGGGGCCCAAAATGTTGAATCTCCGGCTCAGAATGCTGGATCTCGCCATCAAAGGGGTAGATAGTGAGATGATCATCACCCCGCTCATATTGCGCTCCGATTTTGTCAAAGGCCTTGATGATGCCAAAGACGCGGTCACTTTCTTTGTGCGCCAGCCTTTCCACATTCAGCAAAGTGCTGTGCTCCTCACAAAACAGAGCCAGAATGCTGAGCACGGGCATCAAATCCGGGCAGTCTTTCAGCTCGAAACTGCCGCCTTTTAGCAGGGAAGGGCTGATGCGAACATAGCTTTTACCTCTTTGCACGCTGGCGCCCATTTGTTTGAGAAAATCGAGCATTCTTTCATCGGCCTGCTTCAGCTCTTTCCTATAGAAGATGGGGATGCGCAGGCCTTCTGGCGTAAGGGCTGCCCGCACTGCATAATAGGCCACGGTGGAAAAATCCGAATCCACCTTGAACCTTCTGGGCAGGCGGATGCTCTGGATGGGGATATGGATTTCCGGGCCGGTGATCTGGGTGTCCAGGCCAAAGAGCGCAAGCATTTGCAGGCTGAGATTGATATAGCTTTGGGAGACCTGAAAGGGGCTGAGTTCCAGCGTGAGGTCGCTTTGCATCCCGGGAGCGGCTAAGATCAGAGAGCTGGCATATTGGCTGCTGATATCTCCGGCGAGATTGTATTTGCCGCCCAAAAGCTGAGCGCCGGTGATGCTGAGCAGATTGCCCGCAAGCGAGACCTTCGCCCCCATCGCCTGCAAAGCCTGGCTGAGCGGGGCATAACCCCTGGCCAAAAGGATATCCGAGACCCATAATTCTGAGGAGATCCCGGGCTGACTGGCCAAAAAACTGAGCCAAAAGCGGAAGCCTGTGGCATTATATTGGAAATTGTAATGATGCTTAGACTGGGCAAAAAGCTCTTCATCAAAGAGGAATTCCCGCCTCAGATCATGGCCCGAGATCCGGTAGCCAAAGCTGCTCAGAGCGTCTTCCAGCTCACGCAGGTCTCCGCAGGGATTGTAGTTATATACACTGAGATTACGCTTGTTATACGCCATTAAGAGCAATATGCGCTGCAGGATGGATTTTGATCCTGGAATCTTCACTAAGGTATCCTCCCTTTTTTGGGTTAAGATCGCTCTTGACAAAATTCTGTCAAGGTCAAATTTGGGAAAAATCATCTAAAGATAAGGAAGTACCATGAACAACCGCCCATCCTGGCAACAGTATTTCATGCGCATGGCCTTTTTGGCCTCCACCCGCAGCACATGTCTGCGCAGAGCTGTAGGTGCCGCTTTGGTAAGGGACAATCAGATTCTCTCCACCGGCTACAACGGCAGCCCGAAGAGCAGTCCACATTGTAAAGATGTAGGCTGCCTGAGAGAGCAGCTGAAGGTGCCTTCCGGCGAGAAACATGAGCTTTGCCGGGGTGTGCATGCCGAGCAAAACGCCATCATCCAGGCCGCCATCAACGGCAGCAGCACCAGGAATGCCGTGATGTATTGCACCCATCAACCCTGCTCGATCTGCGCCAAGATGATCATCAATGCCGAGATCAGGCAGGTGTTTATCGCCAATACTTATCCGGATGAGCTGTGTCTTGAGCTTTTTCGGGAAGCTGATATCGAATTGATCCTGCTGGACCCGGATACCGGCAATCAAAAGAGGATAGTCTGAGATGCTTAAGAACTTTTCCGTGAAGGACCTCATCCTGATCGCAGCCTTGGCCGCCATCGGCATCTCGATCAAACCCATAGTAGGCCCTATTGTGAAGATGTTCTCCACCCCCTTGGGCATACCAGGCGGCTCTTTTGCCGGCGGCTTTTATATGATGTGGCTGGTCTTGGCCGTGATGATGGTGGGCAAACCCTTTAGCGGCACCATCTTTGGCATCTTGCAGGCGATAGGAGTGATGATCTTCCCCTTTGCCGGCAATCAAGGAGCTATCTCGCTGATCACATATACAGTTCCGGGGCTTTTGGCAGACCTCGTCTTCTTCCTGCTGCTTTACCGTAAACATCTGGTAGCCCATCTGCTGATCTGCGCAATGGCTAATATAGCCGGAAGTGTAATCGCGGCAGTGCTGATCTTCCGGCATCCACCTTTAATCCTAATCGGGATCGCCTGCCTCGCTCTGGCCTCTGGCATTGTGGGCGGCTATCTCAGCTACAGCATCTATATCAGTCTAAAGAAAATGAGGATAATATGAAAGTGTATTTATTGACAATCATCGCGCTATGCCTGCTGGCGCCACTCTGCGCAATCAACATCGTAGATAACCAGGGAATCAGCCATGAATATCCCTATGAGACCTTTTTCCGCATCCAGGGCAAGGAATTTGAAACCACCAAAGAGCTGGATGGCGAGACCATCACCACCACCTGGAAAGGCATCCGCTTTGATAACTGGCTGGCCGAGCAGAAGCTGGGCGACTTTGCTAAGATCAAGTTTATCTCGTCCGATCGCTATGAGGTGACATTTAACAAGGCAGAGTGGGATACGCTTACCTGCTGGCTAGCGCATACCGAAAGCGGAGTGCTTTTCCCCAAGGAGCAGTTTCGGGTGATCTTCCCGCATCTGAGAAGCCAATACTGGGTGCGCAATATCAAGCAGGTGCGTCTGGAAAATTATCAGCAGATCCCAATGCCGCAGAAGCTTATGTTTTTGAAAGCCTTTTTGATGGAACAGAAATTGATCCAGGACCCCAAGCCCTTTGTGAAAATGCAGGGCTATCGCTTTGACGATTTTATAGGCGAACTCAGTGAAAATCCCACCAAGGAAATACTGCTTTACAGCGCGGATGGACTCAGCCAGAGCCTGAGCTATCCCAGCCAGCTTTCCGGAGCGGTTTTGGAGCTGGATGCAAACGGCAAATACAACCTGAAAAGCCCGCAAATCCCCGGGGGAATGTGGATGAAAGACATAGTCTATCTGCAATGCGACGCTAGCGCCTTGATCGATATGAGATACATCTCCCGGCTGATTCCTCTGGCTAAAGCCCTGGACTGGCCGCTAACTCCGGAAACGAGCTTGAAGCTGAACTTTTACAAGCACAGCGAAAACTACTCTCTGGGCGAAGCTTTGGCCGAACCCATGATCTTTGAAGGATGCGAAGATTTCGAGCTTGTGCCCTAAGCTGCAGGTAGATGGCCTTGCTTTAAGATTCCCGGAAGCGCAGAAAGCGATCTGGGAAAAGCTCAGCTTTACAGCCGAGGAGGGTGACATCCTGGCTGTCACAGGAGCGAATGCCTCCGGGAAGACCTGCCTGATTCACGCTTTGTGCGGCATCATCCCGCAGAGCATCACTGCCGATCTGGCCGGGACTATATCCTGGGGCAGTATCAATCTGCGCAAGCTTCCTCTTTGTGAGATCTACCGCTATATGAGCGTGGCTCTCGGCGATGCAGCGGCGCAGATGATGTTTCCCAGCTGTGAACTGGAGATCGCTTTTGCTTTGGAAAACAAAACTTTGCCAGCGGCTGAGATCAGGCGAAGGATAGATGCGGCTGCAGCTTACTTTGGGTTTACTTCCCTTTTGCAGCAGGATTCGCAAGGACTGAGCGGGGGAGAGCAAAGACTGCTGCTTTTTGCCATCTGCCAGGCCATGCAAAATCCCATCCTGCTCTTTGATGAGCCCGAAACCGGACTTTCGCTGAGCTCTATGGCTTTGCTAAAAGGTTGGCTGCAAGAGCTGAAAGCAGAGGGCAGGATAGTGATCCTCGCCACTCACAATCAAGAGCTGATCGATCTGGCAGATCTTGAGATCAAGCTAAGTATATAGATGTTTGAACTGCAAAACTTCTGCTTTTCCTATCCGGGCAGGGAAGTCCTCTTTGACGATCTGTCGCTGAGCCTGCCCCGTAGCCAGAACTGCCTCTTGCAAGGCGAAAACGGCTGTGGTAAAAGCACCTTGCTGAAAATCCTGTGTGGAAAGCTGCAGCCCCTGTGCGGAAAGGTCAAGCGCCCTGCCCGCTATTTCTACCTGCCGCAAGAGGTGGAAAGCCGGATTTTGGGCATCAATCTATCCCAGGACCTGCAGCTCTGGCAGATGGCCGGGCTGGACCTGGATATGCTCAAGAGCCATCCTCTGGTCGCAAACTTCCCGAAAGTGTATTGGGAATTGCCGCTAAGAGAGCTATCCCAGGGCAGCAAACAGGCTTATATGCTCAGCATCGCCCTTTGCCACGCGGATCACTATCTGCTCTTGGATGAGCCTTATCCCGCGCTGGATAAAGAGCGCAGACATACTTTGACTAAGGAGCTGTCAAAAAAGCGGGGAATGCTGATGGTGAGCCACTACCGGCCTGAGCTTAGCTTTGACAGCATCTTGCATCTGCAGGAAGGGAAGCTGCTGTGAAAGCCCGCACGCATCCGCTGTCTTTCATCCTGCTGTGCATCTTTTACAGCAGCCTGTCTATAGCCCTACAGAGACCGGTGCAGCTGCTCTGGCTGATGCTCTGGGCCTGGCTGCTGGATTATCGCGGGGGGTCTGCGGCATTGTGGCAACGGCTTTTGGGCCTCAAAAAGCTGCTCTGGCTCCTGCTTTCGGTCTTCATCATCCAGCTTATTTTCCGCAGAGGCGGGCAGATACTCTTCGCTTTTGGCCCCCTCAAAATCTATAGTGCTGCGCTGAATTACAGCCTGATGATCAGCCTGCGCCTCACGGTTATTTACTTTTGCGGTCGTAGCTTGACCAAGCTGGATTTCAGCGCCTACCGCTCTGCCTTCAGCAAGATTCATCTACCCGAAGAGCTTTCCTTTATGGTGTCTTACATGGTGCATCTTATCCCTCAGCTGGGGGCGCGTTACAAAGGGCAGATCGCCGAGCTGCACGATCGCGGCTTGAAGCTGAAAAAGCTGAAGCTGAAAGCCAAGCTCACCGTCTATAAGATTCTGGCTATATCCAGCCTGGTGGATATCATCCTGCAAAGCGGAGAGCAGGCTATCGCCCTGGAGCTGAGAGGGTTTCGCAGTAAAGGCCGGCGCAGCAGCCTGCATGTGCTCAGCTTTGGGTTTTGGGACCTGGCTATCCTGATATTCCTGATTTTGCAAGGCATAATACTCTTGTTAATTCTATAGATAACCAGGTATGGCATGGAAATTGCATATAGAACCTAAAGTTATGAAGATAGACAAAGAAAGAAATTCGGAACTACGCCCGGAAGGCCTCGGCCTGGGCGAGCCCGCACAAGATAAGAAGCGCAAGCAGATATATCTTGTTGCGATATTATTACTGCTTTTTGTGGCAGTGGGAATTCTGAGCAGCCATCAGGGCGGCAGATTTGCCCGCAGTCGTATCCAGAGTCTGGAAGAGGAAAACCAGCTGCTCAGAGCCAAGGTGGAGCAATACGCCACTACTGTCGATTCCATTTACAACATGTTAGACTCCCTGGGACTGACCCACAAAGACAAAAGAGATTACCCCTATTATAGCGGTGGTGCCACCGAGAATATCGGCTATTCCCGCGATCCCCGCTTGAAACTGGAGATGGAAGGCCTGGAGCGGAAACTCTCTGAGATTCTGGCCTATGTCGAGCCCAAATTCCCGTCCCTTCAGATGACTGTCTGGGATGGACTTCAGCCCAGCGGTGATGTGCCCTCCATCTATCCCACTTTTGGCAGGATTTCAGATGGCTGGGGCTCCCGCATTCATCCCATCACCAAAAATCTGGAATTTCATCATGGCATCGATATCTCAAATCAAACCGGCACTCCCATCTATGCCACAGCCTCCGGTGTGGTGGAAAAGACCCGATACACCAGAGGTTATGGCAAACACGTAGTCATCGATCATGGCAACGGCTACAAAAGCCTCTACGCCCATCTTTACAATATCAAAATCAAGAAAGGCGAAAGCGTCAGCAAAGGCCAGATCATTGGCCTGATGGGAGATACAGGATATTCCACCGGTCCCCATCTGCATTATGAGGTGCAATACAACCAGCACAAACTGAATCCGGCGAATTTCCTGAACCGGATCGAAGAATATGCCTCCCGCTAAAAGCCATGCCTGGCTGATCACAAACCACGCTCCCACTCAGATAGTTTCCGGATATGATAGCATCACCGGCGATATCATCGCGGTGGATAAAGGCCTGGAAAAGGTGCATCTTTTGCGCCTGAGCCCAGCTTTGATCATTGGCGACCTGGATTCCCTGGACCCCAATATCTTAAGGCTATATCCCGATGTCCCCCTCGTCCGGCATCAGTCCGAGAAAAACGAAACCGATACCGAATTGGCCATCACCTGGTGCATAAGGCAAAACTATCAGAACATTGTGATCTGCAACGACATGCAGGGCAGATTCGACCACAGCGCCGCTATCGTCCAAAACCTGATTGCCGCACATAAACAAGGGATCGATATCCGCGTGGAAAGCGAAAGACAAAGCTTCTTTTTCCTAAATCCAGAGACCTCAATATCTGCCCAAGCCGGCGATCTGCTCTCACTGATCTCATATAGCAAGGAAAGCCATTTCACCGGCTCTACTGCCCTGAAATACCCACTCACAGATTTGATCTTGCATCAGCATCAGAGCCGGGGGATCAGCAATGTACTGCTGGCAGAACAGAGCGAAATTCAGCTCAAGAGCGGCCTGGTGTTGGCGATAGTCACGAAGGTATAGACTCTGAGCTTTTCCCTGTCAGAACTGCTGGATTCGATGCGTCTCACATCGACAAAGCTACAGGCCTTAAAAAAGAACAAGTCCCGTGCTCTGCAAGAGAGACGCCCGGGGTTCAGCGAAACAGCGGACTCAGCAGCATCGGCATGTTGCTCTCCCCTATAGGATGTCGTGGAGATGACGTAAAGATAAGAGTATTTTATACTGCTATCTGCATGTCATAATTATAATAGCAGATGGGGTAGGCTAAGCTTGGCGGAAGGCGGATCAAAGATTTATCTGATAGCTGCAAAGAAAGCTGCTTAACTTTCTGGTAATAATAGAACTGTTTCATTCTTTTGGGAGACCAGAATAAAAATACTGGCATTCCCCCAAAATATCGAGTCACTCTTTTGATAATGAACTTAATGATAGTATCTTAGCTATCATCTATGCCTATGTATTTCAGTTTATACTTTTGGCAGTTAAGATTCATGATTC
>JALNWR010000120.1 GCA_023230795.1 Candidatus Cloacimonadota bacterium | reverse complement strand
TCTACACAATGAACTGAGTCCTGTAGGGACGGCATTTCAGATAGCAACCCCCATCTACACAATGACCTGAGTCCTGTAGGGACGGCATTTCAGATAGCAAACGACAGCTACACAACGAATTGAGTCCTATCGGGACGGCATTTCAGATAGCAAACGACAGCTACACAACGGATTGAGTCCTATCGGGACAGAATTTCAGATAGCAAACGACAGCTACATAACGAATTGAGTCCTATCGGGACGGCATTTCAGATAGCTAACGACAGCTACATAACGGATTGAGTCCTATCGGGACGGCATTTCAGATAGCAAACGACAGCTACACAACGGATTGAGTCCCAACGGGACGGCATTTCAGATAGCAAACGACAGCTACACAACGGATTGAGTCCTATCGGGACGGTATTTTAAATAGCAAACGACAGCTACATAACGAATTGAGTCCTATCGGGACGGAATTTCAGATAGCATACATAGACCAGCCCAATATCAAGCCTTTGAGAATAATGGGGAATGTCTCCAAAAGAAAACTTGACAGAAACCGCTACTTCGATTATATTAACCATATGGTTAAGAACAATAAGATAAAGGATTGAATAAGATGACGATAAAGAAAGTGAAACAGCAGATCATCACCGCTGCTACCAAGGAATTCCTCTCCTGGGGCTTTGATGGCGCCAGGATGCAGGCTATTGCCGATAAAGCAGGGGTAAATAAAGCGCTGCTGCACTACTATTTCGAGAGTAAAGAGAAACTGTACTATCTAGTCTTGAAAACTGCATTTTCAGACCTTATCGAGGCTTTGCTGGAGATTTTTGGCAGTGAGGAGGATTTTGAGCCCTGGCTTAAGCGCTTGATCCAAAGACTGCTGCGAGAGATCAATTCCCGGCCTCAGTTTTCCCGCTTTGTGATCTGGGAGCTGAATGCCCGAAAAAGGCAGTTGCCCCGTTTGTTTCAGGAGCTACTGCAAGAGCGGACGCAGGGCAGGTTTTTAGAGCGGATTCAGGCAAAACTGTCCAGAGCTGGCGTGGGAGATTATCCTGCAGAGCAGTTTATGCTGAACGTCGTATCTTTGTGCATGTATCCCAGCATCGCACGTCCGCTGCTGGAGCAGGTGCTGGGCAAGGAGCTCTTTAGCGGGCCGGATTTTATCGTCCAGCGAGAAGAAGAGATTTTTCAGCTGATCAAACATGGTATTTTAAAGCGCACAAGAGGTGATATATGAAACGCATAATGATAATGCTTACGCTGCTATTGATTTTAGCGGCTTGCGGGAAGAAGGATGAAGCACAGATCTGGACTACGATGATGGAGGCAGATCTGTATCGGGTATCGGCGCTGGCGGGAGGCCGCATCAGCAAGATATACGTAGCCGAAGGCGACGAAGTGCAAGCCGGGGACAAAATCGCCGAGCTGGACGATAGTGACCTGCGCTACACTCTGGAGCAAATGCAGGCTTCCTTGCAAGAGCTGGAAGCTCAAAAGCAATTGTACAACACTCAGATCGCCCTTGCCGCCGTCGATCTGGAATATCAAACCCGTCGGCAAAACCGTAGCGAGAGCCTTTACGAAGAAGAAGTGATCCCTTTGCAAAATCTGGAAGATGGACAAATCTTGAAGAACAAAGCGGAATTGCAACATGAATCCGCCCGGAAGAATCTACGTCTGGTAGAGGCCAAGCGGGCAGCCATAGAGGCTCAGATCAAAAGCGTGCAGAAGAAGATTCAGGACTGCATTATCACTACTGCCTTCACCGGCCGGGTAGAACATATCTATTTTGATGAAGGAGAGATGTTGCCCAATATGGGTCAGCTGGCTTTAATCCTGAACATACAAAGCCTTGAGGCGAATATCTATGTAGGCGAGGAGTATCTGGCGCAGTTTCACCCGGGGATGCAGCTCAATCTGAAAGTAAACGGCTATGCCGATGCTATCGAGGCCAGGATCATCCGCATCAGCAATAAGGCGGAATTCACTCCTAAAACTGTGCTTACGCCGGATAATCGCACCGTGATGGTCTATGCCATCCGCCTGAAAGCCGAGAATCCGGAAGGCATCCTCAAAGACGGCATGCCGGTGGATGTGGTCTTGCCATGAACGTGGTCGAAGCCCAAGAGCTCAGCGTGCGTTATGGCGCCACCCAGGCCTTGAAAAGTGTGAATCTAAAGATTCCCGAGGCTATGGTCTATGGCATCATCGGCCCGGACGGAGCTGGGAAGACCACGCTGATGAGAAGCCTGTGCACCCTCTTGCCATATTCTGAGGGCAGCATCAAGGTCTTGGGCTATGATGCCCTGACTGAGTCCGCTCAGATTCGGGCGAGTATCGGCTATATGCCACAGCGCTTTTCGCTATATCAAGACCTTTCGGTGGAGCAGAATCTGCGCTTTTTTGCCAAGCTATTTAAGGTGAAAAAGCAGGAGATGCTATCCCGCCGGGAAGAACTCTATGAATTTTCCAGGCTCAAACCTTTTGCCAAGCGTCTGGCCGGGAATCTCAGCGGCGGCATGAAACAGAAATTGGCGCTTTCCTGTGCGCTGATTCACACCCCGAAGCTGATCATTCTGGATGAGCCCACCTTTGGCGTGGACCCGGTATCTCGGGTGGAATTTTGGCAGATATTGCACGAACTCAATGGCGATGGCGTGAGCATCATAGTCTCCACTCCCTATATGGATGAGGCGGTTCAATGCGATCAGATCACCCTTTTGCACAGAGGCGAGGTGATAGGGCAAGGCAGTCCTGAAGAGATCATCTCAGGCTGGCAGGGGAAATTGTACAACATAAAAGGCGACAATCTGCAAGAAATGTTCAAGTATCTGCAGAGTAAGGTAGATAAAGCGGACTTACAACTCTTTGGCTCTGAAATCCATCTGTACAGCAAGACAGCTTTGCACAAAGAACAGATAGAAACCTGGCAGACCGAATACCCGGGATTGAAAAGCTGCGTAGAGATTCAGCCCGGGATGGAAGATGTTTTCCTGAGGATGATGCAATGATACACACAAAGAATCTGGTGAAGAAATTTGGCGCGTTCACAGCCGTGGACGACATCAACCTGGATATCGCCAAGGGTGAGATATTTGGCTTCTTAGGAGCAAACGGCGCCGGTAAAACCACCGCCATCAGGATGATCATCGGCTTGGTCTTACCCACCAGCGGACAGATCATTGTGGACAATCTGGATATCAGCAAAGGCAGTGAAAAGGTGAAGCATAAGATCGGCTATATGAGCCAGAAGTTTTCCCTGTATCCAGATCTGAAGGCCATCGAAAACCTGGAATTTTACTCCGGGATATATCAGATTCCCTTTCGGCAGGCCATGAAGAATATCCAGCCGATCATCGAGCAATTTGGCCTGCAGGACATCCTCAAAAACCGCACTGAAGACCTGCCCATGGGCTACAAACAGCGTTTGAGCCTGGTGGCGGCTTTGGTGCACGATCCGCCTCTGGTCTTTTTGGACGAACCCACCAGTGGCGTGGACCCGCAGGCGCGGCGTGAATTTTGGCAAGTGATCAACGATCTGGCCTATGCCGGCAAAAGCGTGATCGTGAGCACACACTTTATGGATGAAGCGGAGTATTGCCACCGCGTGATCATCATGCAGGACGGGCGGGAAGTGGCTTTGGGAAATCCTGCGGAGCTCAAAGCGACTCATGACTCGGCCAATATGCAAGAACTCTTTTTAAAAGTTTTGGGGGAAGACCATGCCAAATCTGAATAGAATCAAGGCGATATCGGAAAAAGAGGTGTTTCACATTTTGCGGGATTCACGCACTCTGGCGATCATCTTCATTTTGCCGCTATTGCAGCTCATCATCTTCGGTTATGCCATGAATATGGAAATACGGCAAGTGCCCCTGGTGGTGGATGATCATGCCTTAAACAGCAGTTCACGAGCCCTGGTGGATGCTTTTATCCAAACGGATTACTTCCGCCTGGTGCCCAAAGGCCCTGGGGTGCTGGATCCGGGAGAGCTCTTCAAGCAGCGCGTGGCTCAGGCTACGCTCAGCATTCCCAAAGGCTTTAATCAAGATGATTTTACCGCACAACTCAAGATAGATGCTTCCGATCCCAATAGTGCCCAAATGATCCAGAGTTACGCCACCGGCATCGTGAATACCTGGTCTGCCAAAGCGGGCGTGGGCATCGCTCTCAGTCCGCTCATCCTCTACAATCCCGATATGAAGAGTTCGTTTTTCTTTGTACCTGGGCTGATCGCCTTGATCCTGGTGATGATCTGCGCTCTGCTTACCAGTATATCCATCAGCCGGGAAAAGGAGATGGGGACCATGGAGCAGATTCTGGTATCACCGGTTACCGCCACGGAGATTCTCCTGGGCAAGGTATTGCCTTATATCTTTCTGGGCCTGATGGATGCACTTTTGATTTTGGCAGTAGGGATGCTGCTGTTTCAGGTGCCGTTCAGAGGTGAATTCGCCGTTTTCCTTGGTTTTACCTTCCTGTATGTACTCACCTCCCTTTGTCTGGGGCTGCTGGTCTCCACCATGGCCAAAACCCAGCAGGGCGCTATGATGACGGCTTTGGGGATGACCCTTTTGCCCACCTTGCTACTGTCCGGATATATGTTTCCCATCCCCAGCATGCCGCCGATCTTGCGCAGGATTACTTACATCATCCCCGCCCGTTACTATTTGCAGATCATCCGGGGAATCATGTTGAAAGGTAATAGCGTGCAGCATCTGTATCAGGCCGGTCTTAGCCTGGTGACCATGAGTGTGGTGATGTTGGTGATAGCGGCCCGGCGCTTTAAACTGAGGCTGTCATGAGATCGCTGAAAGTAATAGGCAGCTTCATAAAGAAGGAATTCAAGCAGATCATACGCAGCCGGGAGATGCTGATCGTGCTCTTTGCCTTGCCCGCGATACAGCTTTTGGTGATGGGCTTTGCCGTGACCAATGAGGTCAAGAATCTGAACCTGAGTTTTCTGGATTACGATCGCAGCGCCCATAGCCTGGCTTTGATCCAAAACTTTGGGACCGGTGACCGCTTTCGGATAGTGCCGGTAGATACTGCGGCCAATCCTCAGGAATTGATCTCAGCTTGGAAGGCAAGCGTGGTAATCGTGATCCCACCCGGCTTCGGGGAAGATTATCAGCAAGGCCGGCAGAGCCATCTGCAGGTAATAGTGGATGGCATAGATGGAAATACTGCCTCGGTGGCCAATGGCCTGGTAGCAGGAGTGGTGGGAGAATTTCATCAGAAAAATATGCAGACCGTGATGCCCCGCTCGCCCATGCCCCGGCTGAATACTCAGGTGGAATTGCTCAGCAGCATGAGCTTCAATCCGGATCTGAAGGGCAGCCTGAACACCGTCCCAGGCATCATCGCCATCCTGGTAACCGTTACCTCCATGATGCTTTCTGCCATCAGCCTGGTCAAAGAAAAAGAGCTGGGCACCTTGGAGCAGCTTTTGGTGACTCCGGTGAAGAAATGGGAATTGATGGCAGGCAAATTGATCCCGTATCTCATTATCACATTGGTGCAATTGCAGGTAGCCATAATGCTAGCCCGCATCATCTTCCGTCTGGATATAGCAGGCAGCTATCTGGTCTTACTTCTGTTTTCCGTGATCTATCTTTTCACCACTTTGGGACTGGGCATCCTGATCTCCACCAAGGTAGAGTCTCAACAGCAAGCGATGTTTTTCTCGTGGTTTACGATGGTGATCATTATCCTGCTCTCCGGCTTCTTTGTGCCGGTGCAGAATATGCCCCGCGCTATCCGGTGGATCAGCTTTTTAAATCCGTTGAGTCACTACATGACGGTACTCAGGGAGATAGTGATCAAAGGCAGCGGCATCACCCAGCTTTTAAATGAGCTGAGGATACTTGGCGGCAGCGGCCTGGTGATCTTCGGGATTAGCGTAATTAGCTTTAGAAAAAGGGTTTAGAGGAGATGAAGGTTTTGGGGTTATGGAGTGCGGGGGTGCGGGAGTTCTTAGTTGGGGAGTTTTGAGGTTTTGGAGTTTTGAGGTTGATTGTTTGGAGTTGAAGCGCCATACGGAGTCTATACGTATACTAGCAATTACTTAGGCGCTTTGACTTCAAAGAATCTGACTTTCATTCCCGGTGGCGAAAGTCGGCTTTCAGTCAAGTTCAAGTTTTAAGGTTTTGGAGTTTTGAGGTTGATTGTTTGGAGTTGAAGCGCCATACGGAGTCTATACATATACTAGCAATTACTTAGGCGCTTTGACTTCAAAGAATCTGACTTTCATTCCCGGTGGCGAAAGTCGGCTTTCAATAAAGTTCAAGCGCCATACGATGCTTATAGCTTTATTGCCAATTACTTAGGAGCTTGGACTTCAAAGAATCTGACTTTCATTCCCGGCGGCGAAAGTCGGCTTTCAATAAAGTTCAAGTTTTAAGGTTTTGAGGTTTTATGATGCCCGAATCTATAAATCGCCTTAAAAGACTTTAGGTGCCGGTTTTAACCGGCACACCGAGGGCAGCCACCCCTCCAAGACTTTTTCCTGGCCTTTGAAGGCCAGGCACACGTGCCTATATCTTCACATTTACTACAGGCTATACAAGCGCACTTCAAATTGAGAGCTCATCTGATTATATTGGGGTTAGAAGGGTGAAAGGGTGAGGTTGTGAGGGTAAGAAGATTGCGAGGATTTATCCTTTTTTTCGCTTCCAAATCAGCTTGCTCTGGAGAGAGGAAATATAGCTGCGGGTGCCCCGCCTTAAAAGGCGGGGAAAAAGTCTTGTCGTGAGGGTCAGAATTTGCCCTGGCGGTTAAAACCGCCAGCTAAAGTCTTTTAAGGCGGATTGTAGATATAGCTAATCTCCCCAAGACAATGACAAAGTGTAACCGATGTCTCTTTCATGCAGTCTTTCAAGGCAGATTTAAGATATACCTAATCTCCCAAAAGGATGGATTTAGCAATTTTGTATGGCCTTGCAAAGCGTATCGTAGAAATAGGTATCTGTTTCCAAATACCGACAAAAACGAGTCCTGCAAAGAAGGTATTTTGGATAGCAACCTGATTTTTGGAGTCCAAACGCCTTACGATATTACGCATTTACTATCGATTACTTAGACGTTTGGACTTCAAAAATCTTGCTCTCATTACCGATTGTGAAATCCATTTTATGTGAGTTAAGATAGTAAACAACAGCTATACAATGGGCCAGAGTCCCAAACGGGACGGCATTTCAGATAGCAAACCGACGCTGCACAAAGGCCAGAGTCCTGTAGGGACGGCATTTCAGATAGCAAACCGACAGCCGAACAAAAGCCAGAGTCCTGTAGGGACGGCATTTCAGATAGCAAAAAACCATTGATTTTGAACCTTTCTCCCTCTTTATATAACATCTATCACTTCTTTATCCACCCTTAATCAAGCGTTAATAGTTAACGCTTGATTAAGGGTAGTTCAAGATGTGATCAAGTTTCTTAAATGAGGGAGAAGCGGCAGAAATTCTTGTTTGACCAGGGAGAGAGAGGGAGAGAGAGGGTGGATACTCAAAAGGGTGACAAGCGAGCTTTCGCCATTGGAAATGAAAAAAGATTGTTTGAAGCCCAAATGCCTAAGTGATTGGCAGTAAATGCGTAACACCCTAAGGCACTTGAACTTTATTGAAAGCCGACTTTCGTCACCGGGAATGAAAGTCAGATTCTTTGAAGTCAAAGCGCCTAAGTAATTGGTAGTATATGTATAGACTCCGTATGGCGCTTCAACTCCAAACAATCATCTTT
>JALNWR010000119.1 GCA_023230795.1 Candidatus Cloacimonadota bacterium | reverse complement strand
TTTGATCATTTCTATGAAGAAGAGCGCGCCATTCAGGACACCCTGGCAGATGGGACACCTTATATTATATCAAAGCAGGACGTTTTGCAAAACAAAAAGGCTTCTTACGGCATTTATGGTAAGGTTCAGGCCACTTTCGCCGAAAGGATAAAGACCATGATCGCCTGGCAAAACATGTATGGAAATGAGCTGAAGGATGGAAAATCGCTGTGGTTCAACCTCAAAGTGGATACTCGCTACAAACGCTTGGAAAACGTGGCGTTCTCTTATAGTAAGACTTCAGTGGAAAAACTCAGACTGGGCAAGATAGCGGTTCCCAAAGCCCGGCTTTCTACCAGCGTGACTATGAGCTTAAACGAAAAACGCCGTTGGTTCTTTATCGCTAAATATTCCGAAAAATACAAGGATAAGGAAGGCGAAATCAAGTGGTGGAAAGATACCCGGCGCTCATTTGCTTTGGGAGTAAAATACACCTTCTGAGCTCTTTTGCCTGATATTCAGAGCCCAAAAGCTTATAATCCCCAGAATCTAAACGAATGCTGCAGCATGACCTGATGAATAAATTGTGTCTCTTTGGGTAAATAATTTAAGGTGTAACCCAAGCGGTACTGTTTGGGCAATACCAGGCGCAGGCTGGCCTCGTGAGACAAGAGTATCTTGGTTTTCTGCTGAAGGTCTGTAGCCTCCTGCAGGGTGAGTCCATAATCCACAAACATGCGATATCCAATGTATTTGCTCATCGAGAATGAGAGGTTGTTTAGCAAAATAGCCGAAGAAAACTGGGTGATGTCAGAGCCGAAATTGGAGATATCGGCAAGATCAGCCAAATGCGAAGGATCTGAGGAATACTCGGTAAAGATATTCTGGATAAAGCCGGCATTGATGGAGAAGTTATCTAATTTGAGCGTACGGCGAATCCAGTTTTCTACAGGATAAAAGAAGGGAGTAAGTACAGAGGCATTCAGATTTTCTCCGATGAGCCCCAAAGCCGTATCCTGCAAAAGATTATCTTTTTGACTATCAGGTATCTCATCCATACTTGTGTCGTAACGAAGGCGGGATAGCACTTGCAAGATGCTCTGGTCTGAAGGGTTATCGCTGCTTAGATGAATCTGCAAACGGTCAAAGAAGCTCTTGTCATAATCCGAACTCGAGCCCACGCTAAGGGTGATGGTGCTGCCATCTGGGGTGCGTTTGTAAAAGGTGCCGTCTATACTTAGTATATCCTGTTGGTCGATCATGTTTATGGCTATGTTGTCCACTTGGAATACAGTGCCAAAGAAATCAATGCTGCCTCGCTCTGAGGTGATATTAGCCTCTCGCACGATAAAGCGATTGCCATCATAAATCAAGTGTAAAAAACCTCCGGGCTGGAGATACAAATTGGTGGGATAAGTTACATAGCGTACATTTTCACCGATGGTTACCAGTATATTCAGATTAAAGGGTAAAGGCACGGGATCACTATCCGGCTTCTTACCTGTACCCCGTACAGACAAGACCAGATTCAGCAGATTATCTGCACCTGGGGGAAAGAGTATATCCAGATTTGAAGCAGTCGCATGGGCTTCTATCTTCATTTCATCAAAGGGACCGCGAATGGTGGCATAGCGACTATCAATACCCTTGAGGGCAATATTGGACAAAGTCTTGGGTGGAGCAATCACCGGGAAAGTAGCCTGCAAACCAGGTTCTTCTATCATCAGTCTCAGATAGCCCAGATCGATGAAGGCAAGCACAAAATGTTCCGAGGGATCATCATCAAAGATATTATTCATATAGAAGCTGCCATTACCCATATCAAATTGACCTTTTTCGATGATAAAGCGATTGTTATTAAACAGGCCTTTGATCTCAATATTACGCATGGGCTCTACCTGGTCTTTGAGATGCACGTAGCCCTGGTTGATATCAATTTCTCCGGAGTGCACCATGAATTGATAATCAGAGGTGCCCACACTAAGCCTGAGTTCAGAGTTGCCAGAGGACTGCACTACATAATCAGTAAGGTTTTTCAGCCAGGAGAAAAGCTGGCCGGAAACTTCGATATCCAGGATATTGTCGCCTTCGAAAAAGAGGTTTTGTGTAGCGTTGTAATCCAGAGCACCATGAGCACGGACTTCAAACAAATCGTGGGATTTTACGTATAGCGTGTCTATTATCAGAGCACGGCTTTGCTGCTTTGCCTTTACTATGGCGTTATCTATTTTATAGTCACCAAACTTGAGATTTTTAGCAGCAAGATCGGTGGCAAATTCGATATGCATATCTTCATTGCCGAGGCTATCGATGAGCACTTCGGCCCAGCCGCTAAAGCTGCCTTCTCCAGGGGGAGTAATAAGCACATTTTGCATTTTAAGATCATGCATTATAGCCTGCAAAGAAAGCCGGAGATTAGGCTTGACGCCGCTCTCCCCCTCCAGGCTCAAGAGCAGATTATTACCTGATTTCACATCACCCGATAAGGCGATATCTTCCAGGAGTCCGTCTAAATACAAATTCAGATCGAGCGGAATAACGCTAATCAAATCTAGCTTTTGAAGATTGAGCCAGGCCTGCAGCTTTTGCTTTTGGTCACGGTTGTATTTGGCAAATACATTCAAGTTTGAAAATTCTGGAATCATCAGTTTCAGATCCGGATAGTAATCCGTAAGCTGCTGCCAATCCAGATTAGTCAAAGCCAGATCAAGGTCCATATCCTGCCAGTCCGCCAGATTTACACTGCCGGAAAGATTCAAAAAGTCCTCCAGCTTCAGATACCAGAGCTTAAGCCTCTGATCCATGTAATCCATGCTGAGCTCTATATCCAGGGGCTGACCTCCGAGCTGGCCCTGCTCGGAGCTGAGGCTTGCGGTGATTTGCTTTGTTTTCAGATCAAATGAGCCCAAAAGATCAAGCTCCCCAGAATAATCGTATTCGCCTGTAAGAGCGGTATCCAGCTTGCTCTTCAGCCAGATTTCATCATTGTGCATGATGGCGCTGAGCTGACCTGAAACGACAGGCAAGAGCATAGCAATCTGCTTCTGAGCATAAAGCTTATCAATGTAAAGCTCACCAAATTCGGCATTCATAGAGACGTGACGATCCAGGATATCTCCCACCGCTGATATGCTAAAGCCATCTTCGCTTTCTATAATGGTATCAAACAATAGCGAGCCATCGCCGGGACTCATCATAGCGTAACCATTTACACCATTAAGGCTAAGGCCACTGAAAAGCAAATCTATGTCGTATAAATTGGCCTTAAGCACAGGATAGGGTTTGATGATCATACCATCTACAGTGATCCGGCCCGAGGCGGCCAGCAACCCCTCTTCGCCTTCGATGCTGTCCGTCTTAAGCTCCGTGCTAAATTCCATGGTCCGGGGCTGGAAAGTGGCGACAAGCTCTGCTTCCTGATTTTGCCATCTGAGAGTCGCCGGCGACAATGTAGCCGTATCATCCTGATATTGAGCTATCAGATTCAGATCATCAAAGCTCCAATCCTGGTAAGCCAGCCTGGGGGATTCCGCGATCAGGTTTATAACGGGGTCCTGGATAGAACCGGAAGCATCAAGCTCTGCATACACTCTGCCGGATAGCTCTGGCATGATATCGGCAAGACTAAGGATCAAAGAAGCGCTGGAGCCATCAAAATGCAGGTCCCGAACAAAGTCCTGCAGCTTGATATCAGCTTTCAATATGCTATTTAAGACCGTGGCTTGCTGTACTATAAGCCCTGCATCCTGATCCTTTGCCTGAAGGCTGATCAAGGAGATATTGCAGGGATATTGATCCATGATCAAAGCCGAAGTTTCGCTGATGCTGCCCTGAGCCGTAAGCTGGAAGTCAGAAGAATCGGCTGGCTCGGAATATGCAGCCCGCAGGTTTATCTTTGTGCGAAAATCTTGTATATCCGGATGGGCAATATACAGGGGATAAAAGTCCTGAATATCTGCCTCGGCCAGGTCGATACGTCCTTTGTCTAATATCCCTTTTACGGATATCTCTCCGTCCAGGGAAGTGATAGCACTGAGCGCAAGGTCTGTCTGAACAACATTGCTTATGTTTATCTGGATATCCTTTAAGTTTTCTTCAATGTTCAGGTAACCTTCTTGCTTCATCTTCATAGGAATAGATATATTCGCACTGAGGCTGCCCCCCTCCAGGGTCAGACGATTAAAATAGGGAGTAAGATCGGGTATAACAAAAGGCTTTTTAGGCGGTTTGTCTTCTTTGGGCTTGTGCACATAGTTTATTTGTATATCTGGTTCCAGAATCTCGACGCTGGATACTACGTTTTCCAGCTTAAAGCCTGAGAAAAGTAGCTTGTAAAGATTGTAGCGCACCCGCAGACTTTTGCCCTGGACGGCTATCAGGCTGTCTTTTGTGGCAAAATTGATATCCTGAGCCAGGATCTGCCTATCGCTAATATGCAGGTCTCCCAGGCTAAGCTCGGCTTTTGCCAGGTTCCCCACCATGTCCGTCAGAAATTTACGGATAGCGTCTCTTCCGCCCAGAGGATACCAGATGATGAAAAACACTGCGTTGATCAACAGCAAGATCAAAATCAAAATCAAGAACTTTTTAGGGCGACGCACTGGGCTAATCCTTATGCCGGAATCAGGATTCCGTTTACAAGCTCAAAAACCCGGTCTGCTGCCTGGGCAGCTTCCACATCATGAGTAACTATCACAAAAGTCTGCCTGAACTCACCTTTATTCAGGCTCAAAATCATGTCCCACACCTCTTTGCTATGAACAGGATCGAGGTTGCCGGTGGGTTCATCTGCCAGGACCAGCTTCGGGCGATTTGCCAGGGCGCGGGCCAGGCTCACGCGTTGCTGCTCTCCTCCGGAAAGTTGGTTGGGATAGCGCTTCAGCCGCTCCGACAGGCCTAAGATGCAGAGCAGTTCTTTGGCTCTGGCCATGGCCTTAGCTTCGCTTTGTCCTGCTATCAAGAGGGGTAAGGCTACGTTTTCTGTGGCCGTCAAATCTTCTACAAGGTAGTGAAATTGGAAGACAAAGCCTAAGTCCCGATTGCGAATCGTGGGTGCCTTTGGGCTTTTCGCTTCTATCTTCTTGCCCTCCATTATCAATTCACCGGAGTCAGGGGCATCCAGCAGTCCCATAATATGCAACATCGTGCTTTTCCCGCTGCCGGATTTCCCGGTGATGCAGATCAAATCTCCAGCTGCTACATCCAGGCACGCACCGGTGAGAACTTCGATCCTCTGATCGCTATCAATATATGTCTTCTTCAGATCTTTTGCACTTAAAATCATAACAATAGTCCTTTAACGCTTGTGCCTGATAAGCTCTATGATCTGCATTTTCTCTATCTGCCGAAGGGGAAGCATCACACACAAAAAGATCAAAAAGCTGGCCACCAGAAATACAACCGTAAGATTGGGAAAGGTGATCTTGGCCCCCAGGGTATCGATGAAATATACATCTCCCTTGAGACTGTAAAAGCTTTGCTTTTCCACAAACCAGGATAGCAAGGCCCCAAAAGCCTGACCAATCAATACAGATAAAATGGCTACAGTCCCCACCCTGA
The DNA here is from genome assembly GCA_023230795.1 of Candidatus Cloacimonadota bacterium. Taxonomy (GTDB): domain Bacteria; phylum Cloacimonadota; class Cloacimonadia; order Cloacimonadales; family Cloacimonadaceae; genus UBA5456. The sequence goes on along the minus strand of JALNWR010000119.1, from coordinate 2,205 downwards.
ACGCAAAAAGCCGCTTAATCGAACGAGGACTGGCCCCCAGGCTCTTCAGCACAGCGATCTCTGATCTTTTATCGATAATAATTGTGCTCACAGCGGAGATCACGTTGATACCGGCGATTAGCACCAGAAAGCTGAAAACGATGAATATCAGCCACTTCTCCATGGCTACCAGACGCAGCAAGCTCTCCGCATAAAGATTCCAGGGAATGGCTATATAGTCATGCCCCAGAACTTCGCTGTATGCCCTGGCAAAAGACCCGGCCTTATCGGCATCCTTGAGCCTCAGCTCGATCCTGCTATATCCTTCTGGTAAAAACAGTAAAGCTCTGGCATCCTTCAAAGTAGAAATTACCAGGCTGCGATCGCTTTCATAATATCCGGAGCGGTAGAGATCGGCTATCTTATACTTATTTTGGGCGGTATGGATGCCCAGAGGGGTGATGCGGTCAAAGCGTGGATAATTCAGCTCAATGCTATCTCCTATGCCCAGCCCCAGCTCTTCTGCCAGATAGTGTCCTACGATTACTTCTCCGCTTTGCAGCTCGCCTTTTGCATCCTGGATGTATTTCTGATATGGAAATTCCTGGCTAAAATCATAAGCCCGCAAAGTAATAGCCCTGATCTTGTCTCCCTTTTGTGCCATCAAGGGATGCTCCATGCTGGGAATAGCCGAGACGATCTCCCCCCGCTTTGCAAGCCGCTTTTGGATGGTGGCAAGCTCATCCTCTGAGATCAATTCCCCGTATGAAGATTGGATGCTGATGTGGGCAAAGCTATCCAGCAGCAGGCTTTTGAGATTTGACTCATAGCCCTGAAACAGATTCAAGCCAGCGGAAAGAATCCCCACCGAGAGCACTATTCCCATCACCATAAACACAAAAGTGAAGCGAAAGAAATTCCGCTTTGGGGCTTTGAGATATCTTTTGAAAAAGAAAAGCTCCAGCTTATCCATCTTCATCCCTGGGCTTTATATTGAGGGTGCTTTCTATGGATAGCGGCAGCTTATCCGTAGGTTTTATCCGGTTTATAATCAGCTCTGAGATCAGACCCAGTGAGATGAATTGCAAGCCTCCCAAGATCAAGAGCATGCCCAAAAAGAGCAAGGGACGATTTGACAAAGGCACACCGTAAAATATCTTTAATATAGCCAGATACAGCGTGATGAGACTACCCAGCACTGTGGAGACCAGGCCAATGCGGCCAAAGAGATACAGCGGACTTTTTACATACTGAGTTACCATCTTCACTGTAAGCAGATCAAAGAAGCCCCTCAGATATCGCTCGATCCCATATTTGCTTTTGCCAAATTGTCGGGCTCTGTGTTGCACTGCGATCTCCCCCACCTTAAAACCCAGAGAGTGGGCCAAAGCCGGGATATAGCGGTGCATTTCACCATAAAGGCTCAGCTCCTTGACCAATTCCTTGCGGTAGGCTTTGAAACCGCAATTGTAATCCTTGAGTTTGAGATGGAAGGTATGAGCGGTTACGCTATTAAACAGCTTTGAAGGCAGCTTTTTATGCCAGGGATCACGTCGCTTTTTCTTCCAGCCGGAAACCAAATCATAGCCCTGCTCCAGCTTGGCCAAAAAAGCCGGAATCTCCACCGGATCATCCTGCAAATCCGCATCCATGGTAAATACCACTTCACCCTGCGCCAAATCAAAGCCCTTTTGCAGAGCAGCAGCTTTGCCAAAATTACGCCGAAACTTTATCACTTTCACCTGAGCATCGGTATCTGCCAGGGCTTTCATGATCTCAAAGCTGCCATCTGTGGAGCCATCATCGATGAAGATGATCTCATAGCTATGATTCCCTGTGTTTTGCACTATCTCTTGATATAGCTGAGTCAGGGACTCTTCTTCATTTAAAACTGGAATGACAAATGATAGCAACATAGAGCTTCCTCCTTATCTCAAATAAATACGCTTATCAGGGACATCATTATTCCCGCAACAAGGGGAATCTTGATATTATCGTCCAGAGAAACATCCACTAATTCTGCGATCGTAGCAGCCAAAGCGCCCGTTATGGCCAGCCAGGGACTACGCAGCCACCACAATCCAAAGAGCATACAGGAGACAAAACAGGCCAGGCTCCCCTCCAGGGTCTTATTGCTTCGCACAAACTTGCGCTCACCAAAATTCATTCCAACCAGCGCCGCAAAGGTATCCCCTATACTCAGGAAGGCGATAGAGGCAGCAGCAA
>JALNWR010000118.1 GCA_023230795.1 Candidatus Cloacimonadota bacterium | reverse complement strand
ATGCCGATCCTCCGTATAAGGGGTGTGAAGGATAAAAACCGGTACCTAAAGTCTTTCAAGGAGGATGCCGATCCTCTGTATAAGGGGTGTGAAGGATAAAAACCGGTACCTAAAGTCTTTCAAGGAGGATGCCGATCCTCTGTATAAGGGGTGTGAAGGATAAAAACCGGCATCTAAAGTCTTTCAATTATTCGGTGCAGAGGCGGGAGAGATTCTTTTGCAGGGTTTTCGGGCCGATTCCTTTGACTTTTATCAAATCTTCGGGGCTCTGGAAGGGGCCGTGTTCTTTGCGATAATCCATGATGGCCTGAGCTTTGACGTGGCCTATTCCGCTGAGGCTGCACAGCTCCTTTAGATTTGCGGTATTGATATTTACATAGGATTGCAGGCCTGCTTTTGAGCTGGGGGTTTTGGCCGCGAGGGAAGGGGAGGAAGAGGGAGAGACAGCCAGAGAATCGCCAAAAACCAGCAAATTGGGATAACATCGCTGATAGGTTTTGATGCCGATGCCGGATACATTGATCAGTTCGTTGACATTCTGAAAGGGGTGCCGCTCTCTGTAGTTAATGATGTCGTCGGCGCGTTTGTCGCCGATCCCGGACAGCGCCATCAATTCAGCTTTGGTGGCCGTGCGGATATCGATAATCAGAGCTTTGTCCTCTTTTAGGGACACCAGCAGGCTGTCGGAAAGCGTCGGAGGCTGCGCCGCTGTCTGATATCCGGTTAGCTGCAAGACGGAGCCCAGGATCAGGAAAACAGCTACTGCCAGGAGTATGCGCTGTTCATCAGGACAGAATATTCGGGAGAGGGGATTCTTCATGACCTTTATTGGGCACTATAAAGAGTGCTTCGGCTTCGGCATAGACGCCGCTTTCGTCTGAGATATTTGCGGCAGCTGTCAGGCTTCTGCTTTTGGCTCTGGTGATCCAACCTTTGATGATAACACGGCGTCCGGGGGCAAGGGCTTTGCGATAAGTAACGGTTAGCCTGGCCGTTACGGCTATCTTTCCGCTATGGATTACCGCTTTTGCCATCACTTCATCCATAAGGGTGGAGAGGATGCCGCCATGCACCAGATCAGGATATCCTTCGAAGACTTTATCTACAGAGAGTTCAGCGTATGCTGCCCCGGATTCATCGTAGCTAAAATCTATCTTCAGCCCGATGGGATTGGCCTTTCCGCACACGAAACAGCTATCGTATTTTTGCTCTGACATGAACTACTGCTTCTTGAGAGCTTCTATTTGAAAGTTCAGGCTTTCTTCAAAAGAGTAGCTGAAGCCCACTTGATGCCAGGCGATATTGCCGGCCTGGTCTATGATGGTAAAATGGGGAATTCCGGACACACCGTAAGCCTCGGCAATTTCGGCGGTTCCTTCCAGATAGGTCATCTTGAAATCCTGGCTTTGAAAATATTCTTTGCCATTTTGCAGATCGCGCTCCATTACATTCACCGAAAAGACCTGAACGCCCTGAGGCATTTCTTCCTGCATCCACCTGCTGAGGCCGGGCATGGCCATCTTGCAGGGGCTGCACCAGGATGCCCAAAAATCCAGGATCACGATCTTGCCTTTGAGCTCGCTTAGCCGGTGGGTCTTGCCTTGCAGGTCCTGCATTTCCCAGGCTGGAGCGGGGGTAGATCCACGGCCTTTGATAGCTTCTGCTTTGCGGGCGTCTGTAGCGGCGTCCCAGGCAAGTTTGGCCTTCCTGAGCATGCTCTGCCAGCGGGGATGGGCATGGAGCCGGGAAAACTCATCGCTTTTGCTAAGATACATATAGTCCGCATCGGTTGATGCCGCATATACTTCCAGAGCATCCAGAGCGCTATCGCTACGGTCATATTCCAGATACAATCCCGCGATGATTCTGCTCAAATCCGGATTCTCCCTCAAAGCAGGGTATCCGGCAAGATATTCGTCCAGAGCCGTGATACCGGCGTCTTTCACGAGAAAGCCCATGATAAAATACTGAGCGTTTAGCTCTGCTTCGGACTGGCTCATTCTGCCGGATTCTTCAGCTTCGTCCATCACGGTGCTGATCAGGCGGGTGTACAAATCCAGATCGTGAATCCTGAGCAGAAATTTCTCGATCTGCTGCATATTGCTGCTGATGGCATCGGGGTCTGAAACCCGGTCCAGGGCTATTACAGCCCGCTGAAAATCCTTGCCATCTTTGTAAGCATAAAATGCAGCGATATTCAGATAAGCATCGCCGCCAAAGCGCTGCAAACCCTGCTCGACAAGGACAAGGTCCGCTTTGTATTCCGGGCTGTCCAGATAGGCTTGGTTTTCCCCTTGAGAAATAGCCGCACTAAGGGATACCGCGATAATGCGATAGCCCCAATAATACTCAGGAAAATCCTGAATCAGCTTGCGGGCAGATGCCAGCTGCTGCCCGTCTTCTTTCATACGGATGCTGAGATAGATGTAATCCGGATTTTGGGGATTCTGCTCTCGCAAAAGCTCATAATGAGCCTGCATAGCCTCTGGATTCACATAATTCCACAAGCTTTGAAAGAGGCGGTGATCTTCCAAGGAAAGCTCTTGATCCTTGAAATCTGCGATCAGCAGCTCCAAAGCTTCGGGATCGTTTTGACTGGCCATGAAGGCCTGTCTGAAATCATCGATGGGAGCAGCCCACAGACTGCCAAGCAGGACAAAGGCAAGGCTGGCCAGCATCCATTTGTAACGCATAATTCCTCCTCCTATATGGAGTTGTTTGCATCTCGCAGAGAGGTGGCTACTCATAGCGCTCCCCTCTGCAAGAGCTTATTGATTTTGATAGCTTTTAATCTCTTTACGTTGGAGATCATATCCGCTCTTTCCCATCAAGGCATAAGTGGCGATCTTGCCGGCTTCCACCCCGGGCTGATCCAGGGGATTGATGTTTAAAAGCTTACCGGTAAAAACGGTCTGAATCTCATACATCATGATGGCAGCGCCGAGATTTTCCGCCGAGATTTCCGGAAAGATGAGATTGGCATTGGGACGCTGGGCCTGGCAGAGCGCATATTCGGTGGCCAGGCGTTCGGCATTCAGCAGCTCGGATAGTTTCTTGCCGCCCAGATAGTTCAGCTCTTCCCTCTCGGGATGGATATTGGGAATTACGTAGTCATGCTTCCAATTCTCTACGGTGAGGAAGGTGATGACTTTGTCATTTGGCCCCTGGGTATAAAGCTGGATTTGTGAATGTTGATCTGTGGTTCCCAAAGCTTTGACGGGGGTCTGTCCCGCGAAGATTTCGCGGCCGCGTACGTCATGGCGCTTGCCCAGGCTCTCGGCCCAAAGCTGGCGATACCAATCCGCAAAATCATACAGGGAATTGCTGTAAGGCATCATCACGCTGATGTTTTTACCTTCCCGCATATACAGGAAATGCAGCAGGCCGTTCAGCAGCGGGGGATTTTGGATGATATCTCTGATTTCGCTGATTTCACGCATGCGGGCAGCTCCTCTCAGCAGTGCATTGATATCGATTCCGGCAAAGGCGGATGAGAGCAGGCCGACATCGGTAAGCACAGAGAATCTTCCGCCCACGTTATCCGGCACCACAAAGGAGCTAAAGCCTTCAGAGCTTACCACTTGCCTGAGAAATCCCTTTTCTTTGTCCGTGGTGATGATCATGCGCTTTTGATAATCCTGGGGGAATTTCCTTTTTAAGATATCCAGCACTATCATATAGCCAGACATGGTTTCTGCGGTGCTGCCGCTTTTTGTGATCACGTTAAAAAGGGTCTTTTCCAGGTCAATTTCATCCAGGATTTCATACAGATACACGGGATCGACATTGTCATAGACATACACTTTGCGCTGGAGGCCGGCTTCGGTCTTGAGGGCGTTGTACAAGGCTTTGTTGCCCAAAGCGCTGCCGCCGATGCCCAGGACCACCATGTTTTCAAATTTGGCATCCAGGGAAGTCACAAAGTCTGTGATATGATCTGTATCCTGCTCGGGAAGATCGTAAAAGCCCAGGATATCAGCTTTGCGGTCTGCCTGCAGCTCCTGCCGGGCGGATTTGACTTTATCGGCAAAATCTACCAGGCGAGAGCCGGGTATGGCTTTGCGCAAATATGGGTTGGATAGAAGGTTACGGTGTTCAAAGCGAATCATAAAAATCAAGTCTCCCTTTTATGGATAATAAGGTTTTAAAGTGCGATAGACCAATTCATCCACCTTGGGTAAAGAAGTGGAAAAATCGAAGTTTTTCACTATCATCTGCAGCTTTGCGTCACATTTTCGGATTACGGATTTGATCTCGTAAAACACGGCGGCATTTACGCTGAGCTCAGTTACGCCCATACCGATCAGCAGCGGGACATACTCTTTCAGGGAAGCCATTTCTCCGCAGATAGATACGGGAGTATTGTGTCTGGCAGCATTCACGAGAGTAGCCCGGATCAATTTCAGAACGGCAGGATGATGCTGGATATAATAGCGGTTCACGGCGTCGTTGTTGCGGTCCACCGCCAGGGTGTATTGCACCAGATCATTGGTGCCGATGGAGAGGAAATCGCACTCCTGGGCCAGAGGGCCCGAGCTAAGTGCTGCGGAAGGAATCTCGATCATAGAGCCTATCGGAATCTCGGCATTGTATTGGATCCCCTGTTCATAAAGTTCATCGGCACACTGTTTGAAGATGCGCTTGGCTTCCAAAAAGTCATCTACATCGATGATCATGGGAAACATAATGCGGATATTGCCATGCACCGCAGCGCGCAAGATAGCTCTGAGCTGGGTGCGTAAAAGCTGGGGATGGGCCAGGGAAAAGCGGATTCCACGATTTCCCAGATTGGGATTTTCTTCTTGCGGCGATGGGATCAGATGCAAGATTTTGTCTCCGCCCAAGTCAAAAGTGCGGATGGTGATCGGTTTGGGAGCGATCCTGGCGGCCATCTCCTTATAGGTCTGATACTGCTCTTCTTCTGAGGGCAGATGCTCGGTAGATAAAAATAGAAATTCTGTGCGAAACAGCCCTACACCGCTGCTATTTAGCTCTTGCACCTGATCGAGCTCTTCGGGCAGGCCGATATTCAAGGCTATATCGATCTGGCGGCCGTCTTTGCTGCGGCTTTCTTTGTCCTTGAGGCGTTGCTCTTTTTGATGGATAAGCTCTTGTATTTGTATCTGTTGGGCAAAAAGCTCCAGCGCTTCATTATCAGGCTGATGGATCACGGTGGCGCTTTCGCCATCTACGATGATATAATCCCCTTCTTTGATCTGCTGCTCTAAGTCTTTGATGCCTGAGACGCAGCCAATATTCATGGCCCGGCTTAAAATCGCCACATGCGAGGTATAGTTGATTCCCTCGCAGAGAAAGGCTCGCACCTGCTGTTTGCTAAGCAGTGATATCTCGCTGGGGCTGATCTGAGAAAAGATGGGAATGCTCTCGGCATCCAGCTCGGCAAAGGGATTGTGCTCTGGCGGCAATATCTTGTGCAAAAGGCGTTTGCGCACATCTTCAAAATCTATGGCGCGCTGGGAAAACATCTCGTTTTCCATGCTCTGGAAAAACAAGATAGCCTTTTCAAAGGCAAGGTGTATGGCTTTGGCTGCGTTATGCAGGTTTTTTGTGATGGTTTGGGTGATTTGCTGTTTTAATTCCGGATCGTTGATAATCTCCAGATGAGCGCTGAGTATATCCTTTTCGCTTTCGCTTACTTTCTCTGATCTCAGATAATCTTGCAGTTCCGCCCGGCTTTTGTCCAGGACATCCTGGAATACTGCGAGCTCTGCCTCACTTTGCTCTTCTGATATACTGTGTTCAGGAATCTCGCATTTGACACTCTGTATGTACGTGGCCTGGCCAAAGGCGAGTCCTTTGGCGATTCCTGTTCCCTTATAGGTCTTCATGTTTCTTCTCCAAAACCTGTTTTGATCAGCTCTGAAATCTCTTCGATCAGGTACTCTTCATCCACTCCATCTGCGATCAATTCTATGGTGCTGCCACATTCTGCAGCCAGCATCATCAAACCCATGATGCTTTTGCCATTGATAGTGGTTCCATCTTTTTCGATGTGAAAGTCAGAGCGATACTTGGTGGCGGCGCGAACCAACAGCGCTGAAGGGCGGGCATGCAGCCCCATTTTATTCGTTATTTTCACTTTCTTGCGCATCATCTTCCATCTTCTTTTGCATGGTTTTCCTGCGTATTTCATCATGAACTTTGCGATTGAAATCTTCTGCGGCATCATAACCGGCACCTTTGAGGATCATATTCATGGCCGCTACTTCCACTATCACCGAGACGTTTTTGCCCGGAGAGACCGGAAGGTAGATAATGGGCAATTTTACACCCAGATGCTCCGCATAGCTATTGGTCAGGCCGATGCGCTCGTAATCCATATTCTCCTGCCAGGGCATGAGCTCCATCTGCATATTGATAGTCTTGAACTGCCGGGTGCGCTCGATGCCAAACATACGTTCCACATTCACAAAACCCACCCCGCGAATCTCCATAAAGTGTCCAAAATCCCGTCCCGGCTTTCCGATCAAAAGATCATCCAGGTAACGCAGGGTGATCAGATCATCGCCCACCAACGAGTGCCCGCGGTGGATAAGGTCCAGAGCGCATTCACTTTTACCGATTCCGCTTTTGCCGGTAATCAGGATCCCCTGTCCAAATACATCTACCAAAGTGGCGTGAATGGTCTTTTCCAGGGCAAAGATATCCTGCATATAGCGGGTTAGATGCTGGATCAGATTGATGGTGGAAAGGCGGCTGGAAAGTAGCGCTACATTCAGGTCATTGGCCAGATATTCTACCACCGGTGGCAGGGTAAGCCCTTTGGAGACGATGATGCAGGGGATTTCGGTTTGCAACATATCCCGTATCCTTGAGACCAGATCATCCTCTGCCAGGGATTGCAGATAGCGAATCTCGGTCTCTCCAAAGATTTGAATCCGCTCCGCCGAAAATACTTCCAGATAGCCCGCCAAAGCCAGCCCCGGCCTGTTTACGTGTGGAGAATTGATCTTCTTTGAGAGAGTCTCCGGCTCTGTGACCAGCGATAAAGCGAGGTCCTTCTTCTTGGCATCGAAGAATTCGCGAACGGTAATTTCTTTCATAATATCCTTTTTGCCCCCTGTCCTCTCCTATAGAAGGAGAGGACAAAAGGCCTGTTCTGGCAGCCGGATAGGAGATTGTCCCGATCCTAAGCTACCCAATGTGTTTATGGCTCAAAGAGCTTGAAATTCACCTTGTCTTTTTTGACCAATACGTTGATGCGGTCTGTTTCAATATTTCTGAAGATAAAGAAGTCTTCTCTTACTTCGTCCATTTTCTCTATGGCTTCGTGGATGTTCAGCGGTTCGGTTACCACGCGTTTAGTTTTGATGGTTGTGCGTTCACGGTTATCTTGGTTTAAGGTGAAATCGGAGGCTCGGGAAAAATTCGTGAATTGATCTTTCAGGGCGCGCTTTTGATGGTCTGTCACGCGGTCTTTCAGCTTCTTGATCTGTGATTCCATCCTTTCCAGACCGTTGTCTATGGAAAGGTACATATCCATCTCTTCAGCTTGGGATTGCAGGCTGAATTTGCCGGCATGCATGGATAGCTCGCATATATTGCGGCTGTTTTCCAGGGCAAGCGTCACATGGATGGTGATGATAGGATCAAAGTACTTCTTCAGCTTCAGACAAGAGCTTTCCACATAATCCCGGATAGCTTTAGTGAGTTCGAAGTGACGTGCTGTAATCGTGATTTGCATGGTTATCCTCCAGTTATTTATTGGGTACAGTGATGTCTCGCAGCTCCCCTACGGATT
>JALNWR010000117.1 GCA_023230795.1 Candidatus Cloacimonadota bacterium | reverse complement strand
CGATGACAAAACCGGGCAGTTCCAGCATTTCCTGCAGGTCTATCAAAAACGGGAATGCCCCCTGGGACATGCTGTGCAAAACCTCAAGCTGGCAGGACGATCCAGTTTCTTTTGCCCGGAGTGTCAGAAATAAAACATATAGCTCTGGCAAAACTTTTGTTTGATTTATCCTTGCTTTTGAATATACTATCTTTGTAGCCCTTCATAAGCAGCAAAACCTCAGAGGGGCTAAGACAGTTAATAAACTCTTGGAATGGCTAATACATACGCCGCTCAAGAAATAAAACAGTATAGGAGAAAAAATGATCAGTAGCAAAATGATATCAGCGATAAACGAGCAAATCAACAAAGAACTCTATTCTGCGTATCTGTATCTTTCGATGCAGGCCTGGTTTGCAGATCAAAACTTAGACGGTATGGCGAATTGGATGAATGCTCAAAGCAAAGAAGAGGATTTCCATGCCATGAAATTATTCGATTATCTTATTGAACGGGGAGCCCGGGTAAAGCTCAAAGCCATAGCAGACCCCACGCTGGATTTTGAAAATCCGCTAAAGGCCTTCCAGATGGCATTGGAACATGAGAGGTATATCTCAAAATCCATAAATGAGCTGATGGACCTGGCTATCAAGGAAAAAGATCACGCTACCAAGAGCTTCTTACAGTGGTTTATAGACGAACAGGTGGAAGAAGAAGCCTCTGTGGACCGCATCGTAAATATGCTCAAAATGATAGGTGATCACGGACATGGTCTCATGATGATTGACCGGGAATTAGCACAAAGAAGCTATAGCCCGGAAGATGAAGAATAAGCAGAATCAAACACTAATGTCAGAAATTATCACGGGATCCTGAGCCCAGGCTCTGGGGTCCCATTCCCATTTTTGTTCACAAAGGGAGGAAATGCAATGCAAGGCATTGATTTAACGTCGGTTTATAAGCAGATATTTAACTCTACAGTCGTAGCGATTGGGATCACCGATACAGCGGGTAGATACACCATAGTCAATCCAGCCTGGACTAATTACCTAGGCTACAGCGAAGAAGAGGCCAAAAATCTCAAGATATCCGACATCACTCCTATAGAAGACCGGGAAGGCAGTGACCTTAGTTTCAGCCGTCTGGTCAGCCAAAAAGTAAAATCTATCCGCACCACACGCCGGTTCCTCAACAAAGCCGGTAACACATTTTGGGCAGACCTAAACGCCACGGCTCTCTACGATGAAAATAATAAGATTTGCCAGATCCTGGGCTTATTCGTCAATATTGATCCTCAGAAACAGGCTGAAGAAGACCTGGAAAAGCTAAACGCCCAGCTTACCCTGGCGAATAAGGAACTGCATGAGGCCATGAATAAATTGAGTGTAATGGCCCGTAAAGACCCTCTTACTCAATTGTACAATCGACGCGTTCTGGAAGAAGTGATGCAGCGAGAAATTCAACGCAGCATCCGTAGCGAGAGAGGTCTGGGAGTGGCTATCGGAGACATAGACGATTTTAAGAAAATCAACGATACCTACGGTCATGCCTGTGGAGATGAAGTACTGAAGCAATTGGCCAATGTTTTTCGAAGCAAGGTTCGTGCTTCGGATACAGTGGGACGCTGGGGCGGAGAAGAATTTCTTTTCGTGCTTCCTGAAACTACCTGTAAGGGTGCTATGGTAGTGATCGAGCGTATCCGCAAGGCTGTAGCTGATATCCGGGTGAATTGCTCCGGTGAGGAGATTTCCTTTACCATCAGCCTGGGGCTATCTTATCAAACTGAGAGTCCTCAGCGGGAGAGCATCGTAGCCGAAGCAGACAAAGCGCTTTACAAAGCAAAAGCTGATGGCAAAAACAGAGGCTACTGCTATCAGAAGCTTGATTTATAAAGCTTAGACGAAGGTATGAAGCATAGATTGGCAATCCGGAGGACTGCCAATCTGCGCCTATAGTATAAGCTTTACTATTCGTATTTCTTCATCTGCTCATCCAGCTCCTGGAAGGCTTGTGAAGCTTTGAATTGGTTGTAAAGAGCCTCTTCATTGCGAACGTTTTGCCAGACCGATTTATTGATCTGTTCTTTGGGAATTTTCATCTGAATCCAGGTTTTGAATCTGGGGCCATTGCCTTCATCTACCCTGCGGGTTTCATTTTTACCGATGATAGCTCCCGAAAATTCGGTTTTTGCGGAGGTTTTAATGATGTTTGAAGTAAGGCTAAGTAATCCCGGGTCCACTACTCCGGCTTCTTCCAGATAGTATTTCATCATGCTTTCCACGTTTGTCTGCACATATTGAGCGGCATTGGACATGGCAATGCTCCGCGCAGCAGTGAGGGAAGCGTTTTCACTCATGTTTGCACTCTGACCATAAGTGCAAACATAATCGGGATCGTTTTGTTCACTCCACCAAGCGGGGCGATAGACCAGGTCTCCGTCGGGCTTAACCTTGTTTTTGTTTGAACCGCAGCCAAGAATCATCAGAGTCAGGCTCACGAGTATCACGGCAAAAAGGACTTTTTTCACTTTTTCCTCCATACGCTTAGCGTATCTTTTTTTTGAATTTGGGCAATCTATAATTAAATAGAACTCTTAGTCTCTGACCAATGCGCACATATAGCTTTCATTGTCAAGCAAAAAACTTCACAACCTCATTTGCCTTTGCAAACGTTGATGTTCTTGATAGCTGCTGCTGAAGACGTTTTTACCCCGGCGATCGGCGAAGAAATACAGGTATCCCTGATCCAGGGGATTGAGTGCAGCAAGGATCGATTCTACTCTGGGATTTGAGATCGGGGTGGGTGGCAGGCCCGGATTTTGATATGTATTATACGGCGAGGGGATTTCGGTATCTGCATTGGTCAAAACTTCGCGTTTGATTCCCTGCCGCTCCAGGATATAATCCACCGTGGGACAGCTCTGTAAGGCCATGCCCAAGCGTAAACGCCGCACAAATACCCCTGCCACAGTGGCGCGTTCGCTATCGTCTCCTGCTTCTTTTTCTACTATCGAGGCCAGAATCAGTTTGTCGTAAAAATCGGGAATATCATTGATGTTTATACCCTGATAGTTCAACTTACGAAAGAATTCATTGGTCATGATTGCCAGGATGCTATCGCTGCTGCAGGGCACCGGGAAAATATAGGTTTCCGGATACAGGAAGCCTTCGAGGCTGCTAAGTGGCATGCCGGTGAATCTATGCACCAGTGAGGTATCCGTAGCCGCAGCGGTGAGACTGTCAAGCTCTGCCAGGCCGCTGGCTGAGATGATCTTGAAACTACGATACATGGACAGCCCCTCGGGAAATGTGAGCCGGATGGTCTCTGATAATCCATCTTGCAGGCGGGAGACGGTATTCCAGAGATTGGTATGTCCGCCAAAGGTATAGGTGCCGGGCTTGAGCTGCCGGTCTGCTCCCCTGAGCTTGGCCAGCAGGCGGAAGGTACTGGCTCTTTTCACTATTCCGGCCTCTTGCAGCCGCTGTCCGATAGTGGCAGCACTATCTCCTTTTTGCACTCTTACCACCTTTTCCCGGGAGTCCTTCATCTGAAAAACATTGTAAGCGGCAAAGCCGGAAAAGATCAGCATCACTGCGATCAGAAAGATGATCAGGTAATTCCATTTATTTAGCATTGATTTTCCAAATAGCTTCTTAAGATCATGGTAGCGGCCATTGCATCCACCATCTTGCGGGCCTCTTGCCAGGTTTTCCCCATCTTTTTGAGCTCTTCCTCGGCTTCGCAGGAGCTATAACGCTCATCATAGGCGATCACCTGCGTAGATAACGCCGCTTGCAGCTTCTTCATAAAGTCTTGAGTTTCAGTCGTCTTAGGCGTAAATCTGCCATCGATGGCGTAGGGCATGCCTACCAGGATCAGGTTCACGCTCTGCTCTTTGATCAGCTTCTTGATTTGCGAAAGCAGGACATCAAAACCGGAGTTTTCCAATACCGAATGCGGCGTGGCAAACATTCCCAGAGGATCGCTGAAGGCAATGCCGACCCGCTTTGTACCATAGTCTATCGCCATGATGCGGGAAGTCATAGATTCGATTCGTCCCTCCAGATGATGATCTGCCAGTTTCCGGCTTCCTGAACTAAGTAAAATCTTGCCGTGCCATTGGCCATATAGATGCTGTTTGAAGAAGCGTAACTGAGGATCAGATCAAAATAGCAGGGAATCACTATCCAGGTCTCCCGCCCCTCGGTAGCATCGGTCTCCCAAACTTCCTGGGGAGGTATCTGCAGGCGCAGCTCAATCTCATCTGCCACCGGTAAAGTGCCATCACTGGAGCCGCGTTCAAACATATTGCGGGTAAGCTCTATTTCCTGATCGTAACCCCACCAGGAATCGCGCAGTCCATCGCCATCCATATCGATGCCGATCTGAGAATATTCGCTGGAGAGCAGCTCAAAGCGGTAATCTTCGTGCAACAATTGACGGAAGACATTGATGTTTTTCTCACGATAGGACTTTTCCAGATTCTGCAAGAGCTCTTCCGGGCTGCGGCTATTGACCAGCGAAGTGGAGGAGTCCAGGAGTTTTGGTCTGAATGGATTCTCGCAGCCAAATATGGTCAGCATCAGCAGTAGAGGCAGATATCTAACTATTCTCATGCTTCAACCTCCCCCAGGTGTGACCATCGGGTAAGCGGTAGTCGTACCAGCGATATATATACCAATATCCGTATTGCTTCCGGTAATGCAATTCCAGATTGCCGTGCACTATAATGTCTTGTTCCTGGCTATCTGCCGCCTTTGCGATCAGCTGATAAGAACGGTATAGCTTGGCTTCACTGGCAGAGATTTCATCTGCGGTGCTCAGAGGCTCCAGGCTCACGTTTATCTTGCTGTAGCGCGTATGCAGATTGAGCAGCATATCTTGCTCGTGAGTGCTAAGCCAGTATGCGTCCGTGCTGAAATCAGTGATATCCTGAGGGGCAAAATAAAAGCGGAAGTCGGGATAAAATATCCGGGAATAATTGATAGCATTGCGCGAATCCTCATAGGCGTATTTCAGATTTTGCAAAGCAAGTTCCAGATTTGTGGCAAAATCATTCCACTCAGCCTCCACAGTGGGAAGCTGTGAATCCCGCAGATCAAAGACCTCACAGGAAAACAGGGTGATTAACACCAGGATTATCAACGCAATTCTTCTCATAAGAACAGCCTAATCTCCCCTTAAAATGTGTCAAGTAAAAAGGGGAAACAGACAGCGGGCAAAGGCTAATCTATTATATTGATGTTTTGTGAGAGCATCATAAATCTTAGTTCACGGGAATGACAATATCCACGTAGTGTTCTATATGGTCGTCTATGAGCTGGATGAACTGCTCGGCTTGCTCGGTTCCATCCACTTTTATCCGCATATGTCCTGATTCATCCGGTTTCTGGGAGACCGTGAGGTGATAGACCGTTCCACGATAGCGGTAATGCAGCTTGAACTCAGTCCAATCTTCCGGCAGGCATGGTTCTATATACAATTTATCCACTTCGAGCCTCATTCCCAGCAGGGATTCCATGATCAGCCTGTACATCCAGGCGGCTGAGCCGGTGTACCAGGTCCAACCTCCGCGTCCGCCATGAGGCGACACAGCATAGACATCGGCAGCCATCACGTAAGGCTCCACCATATAGGTCTGGGTTTCTTGCGGATTTCTGCTATGATTTACGGGATTGATGAGCTTAAAGAGTTCCCAGGTCTTCTGATTGTCTTCCAATTTTGCATAGGCCATGGCAGTCCACACAGCGGCGTGGGTGTATTGGCCGCCATTTTCGCGCACTCCGGGGACGTAGCCTTTGATATAACCGGGATTCATGGCCGATTTATCAAAAGGTGGGTCCAGGAGTTGGATGAGGCTGAGGTCTCTGCGTACCAGATGCTGATCCAGGGAATTCATGGCCATCAAAGACTTCTCAGGCTCTCCTGCTCCGGAAAGCACAGACCAGCTTTGAGAGATGGAATCGATCTGACATTCGTCATTGGAAGCAGAGCCCAGCGGGGTGCCATCATCAAAATAAGCGCGACGATACCACTGATCATCCCAGCCGTTTTTGTTCAGATTCTCGCGCAGAGTCCCGGCTTCTTGCAGGCAGAGCTCGGCAAAGGTATCATCCTGATAAATCCTGGCTATCTCGGCAAAGCGAACCAGAACATCGTATAAAAAGAATCCCAGCCAAACGCTTTCGCCTTTTCCGCCGAAGCCTACCAGGTTCATGCCATCATTCCAATCTCCGGAGCCCATCAGGGGTAAACCATTTTCGCCAAAGCGCAGACTGATCTGGATGGCGCGAACGCAGTGCTCATACAAGGGGGCTTTTCCCCGAGACCTTTCGGGAAGGTCATAATAGGAATCTTCATCGGCATTCACAGCACGTCCCTCCAGGAAATGAAGGGATTCATCCAGCACTCCGGTGTCGCCTGTAGTAAGCACATAGTGGGCAGTAACAAAAGGAAGCCAGAGTAAATCGTCTGAACAGCGGGTGCGCACTCCCCGTCCTGAGGGCGGATGCCACCAGTGCAGGACGTCACCTTCGACGAATTGCTGACTGGCGCTGGCCAGTAACTGTTCGCGGGCGATATCCGCTCTGGCAAACATCAGAGCCAGAACATCCTGCAATTGGTCACGGAAACCAAAAGCACCGCCGGATTGATAGAAGCCGGAGCGTCCCCAGAGGCGGGAAGCTATGTTTTGATACATCAGCCAGCCATTGGCCAGCACGTTCAGCGCCTGATCCGGGGTCTCGACGTTCACTGCACCCAGGGTATGATTCCAGTGTTCCCATACCTTTTCCAGGGCGTCACGCGCAGCATTTGAGCCTTTGAAGCGTTTGGCAAGCCTGGAGGCATCCTTGGCATTTCTGCCCAGTCCCATACGGAAGATGATCTCACGAGGTTCATCCGGTTCCAGGGTGAAATTAAGCTGGATAGCCGTGCAGGGGTCCAGCGCTGCGCCCATCTTTCCGGAAAGGCGGCTTCTGGACATCGCAGCCGGCTCTTCCAAACGGCCGTTGCGTCCCAAAAACTCAGCCCGGTCACAAGTTACCGAGCGGGAGGTATCTTTTCCGGGGAAACCGCTATCGTCCACGTCAAAGAATGCGGTTCTGTCTTCAAATTCTTTATTATATGAATTTCGGGCCAGGATCGCACCGCTGGCTTGATCCACTTCGGTAATCACATGCATGCTCGATGTGGAGGGAAGATCACCCAGTACCCATTCTGCAAATCCGGTGGCAGAAAGCTGTCTGGGCCGGTTTGATTCGTTGAAGATTTTGATCACGACAAATTTTACCGAGGCGTCTATAGCCACATAGACCCAGACCTCGGTGCGGATGGCGTGTTCGGTATGTTCAAATACGGTATAGCCAAAGCCGTGACGGGTGACGTAGGGAGTGGTTCCGCGGCAGGGCAGAGGAGTGGGAGACCAGTAGTTGCCCCGCTCTTCATCGCGCAGATAAAAGGCCTCGCCCCGGTTGTCGCTCACGGGATCGTTGTTCCAGGGGGTCAAGCGGAATTGGTGGGCATTTTCGGCCCAGGTGTAGGACAGCCCGCTCTCGGAAACTACCGTGCCAAAATTCGGGTTTGCCAGGATATTCACCCAGGGAGCAGGCGTGCGCTGATCGTCAGTGGTGGTGATCACATATTCGCGGCCATCCTCGGTGAATCCGCCCAGCCCGTTGAAAAAGAGAAGATCAAAGCGAGGCATAGCTGTAACAGGCATGGATTTGAGACGTTTGCTTCGCGAGGGAGCCAGAGGAGGTATCTCAATCTCCGGCAGTCTGCGGCCATCTATCTGTTCAGATAGAGAACCTGATGCGTCTGAGATGATTACGCGGGCAACAGACTGGATGAGGATGCGGTCTTCTTCGGAAATCTGATCTATAGGACGGATGAAGATGCCGCCAGG
>JALNWR010000116.1 GCA_023230795.1 Candidatus Cloacimonadota bacterium | reverse complement strand
GACGATATTTCAGATAGAAAACACACAACCACAAAGGTTTGAGTCCTGTAGGGACGATATTTCAGATAGCAAGCTATAGCTACACAATAACTAAGAGTCCTGTAGGGACGCCATTTCAGATAGCAAGCTACAGCTACACAAGATTATAGAGTCCTGTAGGGACGGCATTTCAGATAGCAAACACCGGCCAGTCCATAATCAGACTCCCGTAAAATGGGGAAATGCCTGTTTCTAAACAAAGTTGACAAAATCCCGAGCTTTCACATCTTTGGTTCATGGAAAAACATAGACAACCCGGCCAGGCTATTCAGACCCCGGTAATGTATCTAAAAGGGGTGGGAGAGCATCGTGCCCGGCTATTGGCAAAATTGGGAGTGCACAATGTGCTTGATCTCATGGAGCTGTTCCCCCGCACCTATCTCAGCCGTTTGGTAAATCCCACCTTAAGTGAATTGCAGGTAGGGGATTTGGTTTCTCTCACCGCTGAAATATCCTGGGTGGATGCCAAACCCACCGCCAGAGGCAAAAAGATATTGAATGTGGGCGTAAATGACGGCATGATCGGCCTCACCTGCGTGTGGTTCTCCTATCCTCCGGCCTATCTGAAGCTCTTTAAACCCGGGACCACCATCTGGATAAGCGGCACCCTTTCTGCCTATAACAACCAATTGCAGATGAATCATCCCGATTTTGAGATCCTGTACCAGGATCATGAAGAAGAGGGCTTTTGGAAAACCAGGCAACTTTTGCCTGTCTATCCTCTTACCGAGGGACTCAGCCAGAATCTCATGCGTAAGATCGTGCTCAATGCCTTTTCCACTTATGCAGATCAGATTTCTGAGAATCTGCCTGATTTCATCCTCCAGAAACATCAGTTTCCTCCCCGCCGGGACGCTTTACAGATGATGCACTTTGCGCAAAAGACCGAGGCTGCAGATAAGGCCAGAATCCGCTTTGCCTATGAGGAGTTCTTTTATTCCCAAATCATGTGGGCAAGGCACCGGGTCTTTCATGACAAGAAGGAGCAGGGCATCACTTTCGAAAACCACCCAAGGCTCACTACTGCGCTGAAGAATAAGCTCACATTTGAGCTTACTTCAGCTCAGAAAAGAGTGATCCGCGAGATCTTTGCAGATATGTGTTCGGATACTCAGATGTCTCGCCTCGTGCAGGGAGATGTGGGCAGCGGTAAGACCATAGTTACCCTTTTTGCTATGCTATTGGCTGTGGAAAACGGCTATCAAGCTGCTTTGATGGCACCCACTGAGATATTGGCAGAGCAGCATTACCAGAATTTTACAAAGTTGCTGGAATCGCTGCCCATCCGGGTAGTCTTGCTGAAAGGGGGCAATTACAAAGGCAAGGCCGAGCTGAAAAACCAGATCGCCAGCGGCGAAGCACAGATAGTTCTCGGTACTCATGCCCTCATCCAAAAAGATGTGATGTTCCACAGGCTGGGACTGGTTGTGGTAGATGAGCAGCATCGCTTTGGGGTGGAGCAAAGAGCCCGGCTGGCTTCCAAAGACAGTCATCCGGACTTACTCTATCTTTCTGCCACGCCTATCCCAAGGTCTTTGGCCATGACTGTATATGGCGATCTTCAGGTTAGCCAGATCGACGAAATGCCCCCAAACCGCAAATCCGTGCTGAGCTATGTGCGTTCGGACCGCAAGTTTGACACAGTCTTGAGTGATGTGCAAAAAGAGCTGCAAAAAGACCGGCAGGCTTACTTCGTCTGCCCCTTGGTGGAAGAAAGCGAAAAATTAGCCTTATTGGATGCCCAAAGGCTGTTTGACTATCTAAAGAATAAGATTTTCACCAGCTACACGGTAGAGCTAATTCATGGCCGCATGGCAAACAAAGACAAAGATGAGATCATGCGCCGTTTCAAAGCCGGGGAGATACAAATCCTGGTTTCTACCACCGTAATAGAAGTGGGCGTGGATGTACCCAATGCCACAGTGATGGTAATAGAGCATGCCGAGCGCTTTGGCCTGGCCCAATTGCATCAGCTGCGCGGTAGGGTAGGCCGGGGGGCGGATCAGGCTTACTGCTACCTGATCAGCCACCATCCTCTCAGCTCGATGGCACGTGAAAGATTAAGCATCATGAGCCGCAGCACGGATGGCTTTGTGATCGCCGAAAAGGACCTTGAGCTGCGCGGCCCGGGGGAGGTCTTTGGTTATGAACAATCCGGCCTGCCAGAATTCCGCTTTGCCAATCTCGTGCAGGATCAGGCGATCTTGACTTTGGCTAGGGAGGACGCCTTTGGCATCGTTTTACAAGACCCACAGCTGATGCAGGATGAGCACAAATTACTGAGAAATATATATCTATCCAAATACCATAAAAGAGAAGCGCTTATCTTGTACTAATGCCCCGTTGTCAGTAAAAAGCTCTTGACTATATCCGCTCTCATACAAAGGTGAAAAAAACTAAGTACTGAGGTGCACATGAAAAAGCTGATCATAATATTAATGCTGATCATTATCAGCACAGCCATTTTAGCGGATAGAGTCAAATTTGACGAACACTGGTTTGTCTCCCGCACGATTATTGGCTGCTTTACTAAAGACGCAATACCTAATATAGATGGAAAATTGGACTTTACTATCGAGGATGGTGTAGTACGCACCGGAATCGAGTCCATAGATGCTCTGGCTACTGAATACAAGATTGTCGATCTAAAGCAGGCCCATCCTTATGTAACCATTCCAGAATGGAATGACAAAGGGCTGTATCTGCAAAACACTTACCGCTTCATCCTGGACAGCGATGATAATATCGATGCTGCCTGCGAAGATTTGCACAAAGATGCCAATCTCATCTATGCCGAGCTTGAAGCGATAAACCGTCAAAAATTCGTACCGGATGATCCCATGTTGCCACAACAGTATGCGCATCCGCTTCTGCAAAGCTTTGATACCTGGGATTATGTAACCGGAGACCACGATATTATCGTAGCTATTACCGATAGTGGTGTGAAATGGAATCATCCAGACCTGATGGGAAACATCTGGATCAATCCTGCTGAATCCCCCGGGATGAGCATAGATTGGCAACAGGGCCTTATTTTGGGAGGCAACAATCAGGACGCCGGTGAAGGCGGAGGCAAGATAGACGACCTGGTAGGCTGGGACTTTGTAGAAAATAACAACAACCCCATTCAAAACTATGCCAGCAACGATCATGGCACCCACGTAGCCGGATGCGCAGCAGCTGTGGGAAATAACAGCCTTGGCGTAGTAGGCACCGCACCAAATGTATCTATCCTTTCTTGCAAAGGCGCTCCCAGCAATTCCCCTTCTCAGGGTGTGCAATATGCTTATGACCAGGTACTGTATTCCGGGCAGATTGGCGCTCACATTATCAATGCCAGTTGGGGCGGCCCGGGCAATGGCTCTTATCCCAATAGCATAGTAAATCACGTAACGATTTTAGGCTCTACCGTGGTGGCTGCTGCTGGCAACGAAAACATGCAGCATTCAAGCAGCTACCAGGATTATCCTGCAGATTGCACAAACGCTCTAAACGTAGCCGCCACCAACCATGCTGATATGAAAGCAAGCTTTTCAGATTACGGAGAACCCATTGATATCAGCGCTCCCGGTGATAACATCCTTTCCACCATCATAGGCGGTTCAGGTTATGCTTCTTACAGCGGAACATCTATGGCCAGCCCTGTGGCTGCGGGTGTGGCAGCTCTGGTAAAATCCTTGCATCCGAACATGAGCTCTCAGGATTTGCGTAACCGGCTGATGATGACAGCAGACCCCATTGATGATATCAATCCCAGCCATGTAGGACTTTTAGGCGCAGGCAGGATCAATTCCTTCACCGCCACCATGTTTGACAAGATTCCCTACATCGTAAAAGAAGATATTACTATCGCCGAAATATCTGGTGATGGTGATGGCGTGCCAAATCCCGGAGAAACCCTCAGTATGGATATCAAACTGGGAAACGTCATGACAGGAAACGGGATATTGTGGAAAGATGCCAACAACCTCAGCGCGAGCCTTAGAACGAACTATCCTGGCGTGAGCATAGTAGATTCTGTATCTGCCTATGGACAAAGCGGATATCTTTTTGCCGGTTCTTCTGCTTGGAATGATAATGAGTTTACTTTCAGCACCATAGCTGACCTTCCCTCCGAGCCCATTCCCTTTGAACTGGTGATCAATTCCAATGGCGATCAGGCTTTCCCATATCACAAGGTTATTCCTTTTGAAGTGAAGCTTTCTCTGGTACAAGAGGGCTGGCCCTTTGATACCGGTGGAGCTTCCAGCACCTCACCCGTTCTGGTTGATGCAACCGGAGATGGCGATCTTGAAGTGGTATTTGGAGATCAATCCGGCAAAATCAATATAGTAAATTCCGCGGGTAATTCCGCATTAAGCAACTTCCCGCTTCAGCTTGACGCAAACGTAGTAGGCTCCATTGCCATGGCCAAGCTCCAGGATGATGGTTATTACGATTTTGCTGCTTGCCTTACAAATAACGATATCGTAGCTTTCAATTCAAATGGAGACCTGCTCTTCAGCCAGCCTGCCGGAAGCACTCTGCGCGGTGGACCCGTAATCGCAAATATCATCTCAGGCTCTTCGGCAAAAGTGATTGCTGTGGCTCAAAATGGGAACTTGCATGTTTTGAACAGCGACGGCTCATATCTGGAAAACTTCCCGGCCTCTCTGGGCGGTGCCTTCCTCGCAACCCCCTCTGTGGCAGATTTGAATGGCGATGGAAATCATGAAATCCTCGCCTGTGCCCTTACCGGCGGTTTGCACGCTATAAACCCTCTCACCGGAGAGAACATTGCCGGCTTCCCGGTTCAGTTGAATGGTGGCACCCAAAACGTAATGACAGTTGCCGATATCGATGGCGATGATCAACCTGAGATTCTGGTCGCAACCAGCTCTTCCGGTAAGTTTTACGCC
This sequence comes from Candidatus Cloacimonadota bacterium, assembly GCA_023230795.1. GTDB lineage: Bacteria > Cloacimonadota > Cloacimonadia > Cloacimonadales > Cloacimonadaceae > UBA5456. The sequence goes on along the minus strand of JALNWR010000116.1, from coordinate 2,999 downwards.
ATAAATCATGATGGCAGCATACTCTTTGAAAAGACCATCGGTAGTCAGATAAAGTCCAGCCCCGTGGTGGCTGATGTCAATAACGATGGCGTAAAAGAGATTATCCTGATCGCAAACAATGGCGACATCTATGTGATGGACAGCTCTGGTGCGAACCTGCCCGGAACCCCGATCAGCCTCGGCGTCTCAGTGGAATGCACTCCCGTAGTAGCCAGATACGATTACGGCTCAAATTATGCCGGCATCATCTTCGGAGATAGCAATGGCAAGCTCCACTCCGTGCGCATCGACGGCAGCGAATCTCCCAATTTCCCCATTCCGCTGAATGGAAATATCAAGGTTTCCGCTGCTCTGGCCGATATCGACCATGACGGCGATCTTGATATTATAATCCCTGATAACGGTTCATATTACGTCCTGGATATAAAACGCCCCTTCTTTAGCATTGAATGGGCTTGCTATACCGGCAGTTACAGCCGCGCTGGCAATATATATCAGACCACTCCCACCCAAGACCCAGTAGTAGATATGCATAGCACCAAACTTCTGGCAGCCTATCCCAATCCCTTCAATCCCAGCACAACCTTGAGCTTCAGCCTCAAAGATCACGGCAATGTAAGCCTTGATATTTACAATCAGAAGGGACAGAAAGTCCGCAGTTTACTAAATGATGTTCTGCCCGCTGGCGAGCATAGTATACATTGGAATGGCACCGATGACAACGGACAAAACGTGGCCAGTGGCCTGTACTTTTACCGTATGAAATCCGGAAAATATAGTTCCACCCGCAAAATGATCCTGATGAAATAAAATAAATCGACATAATAATAATGAAGAGCCTTCCAGCTGGAAGGCTCTTTTCCCAGCGGGCATTAGAGATGCCTTTTGGCAGCAGCCTTCGGAGCTTTGGGCTGCCCGAGATTTGAACTTGCTTTTAACGCAGTTTTAACTCGAGATAACTCGAAAGCTCGAGTCAGCTCGAGTTAAAAACGAGTCAAAAACAAGTTCACAAAAAGAGCGAGAGCAGAGCTTGCGGAGACATTCGACCAGTTTTTCCAAGCAAAATTTTGTTTTGATCTAAAAAAAAGCTTGACATGGCCTATATCTCTGTTAGACAGGTATTTGTTATTTTTTAAGGAAAAACATGATAAGTGAAATCTTGTTAAGGAGTTAACAAATGCTAAAAATCGAACATTACAAGAATCTGGAAAAGCTTGAACAAACAATCGCAAAAGCTGCGTTGATAGATTTTCTTTATACCAATCTTGATCGTTTTCGAGATAGTAAATCGGCCATAGAAAAGGCCATTGACTATGCTTTCAGCAAAGATGCCGGACGGGGTGGATTCATCCTTGTGGCTTATAATAATGATCGTATAGTGGGAGCCGTGGTGATGGTTCATACAGGCATGGTAGAATTTATCCCGGAATACTATTTAGTCTATATTGCGGTGGATGCCAATATGCGCGGGCAGGGAGTCGGCGCCAGGCTGATGCAGGAAGCCTTTGATCAAGCGGATGGCGATATTGCCCTGCATGTAGAATACGATAACCCGGCCCAGCATCTTTATGAGCGGATGGGATTTGCCACTAAATACGCTGAAATGCGTTGGAAAAGGAGCTAAAGCATGGCACGCATGAAAGTTCATATAGATCGCTTGATCGAAAATATCGAAACCCTCACAGCCTTTATGCGCAAGCATGAGAAGGAATGGTCTCTGGTTGTAAAAGTTCTGGGCACAGACAAAGCTGTCTTAGAGAAGATATTGCAACATCCTGCAGTACTCGGGACCCATTCTATTGCGGTTTCACAATGCAAATCCCTCCGAATGGTCAAGGAGCTGAATCCTAGCCTGAGAACCATGTATATCAAACCGCCGGCCTTAAAAAACGTGCCTGAAATCGTGAAGTATGCGGATATCTCTGTAAACAGTACCATAGCAACTATTAAAGCCCTTAGTGAAGAAGCGGTAAAACAGGATAAAATGCATCAGATCATCGTTATGGTAGAAATGGGCGAACTACGCGAGGGGATCAAGCGCGAAGGACTGATCTCCTTTTACAAAGAGATATTTAAATTGCCGAAGCTTCAGGTGATAGGAATAGGCACCAATCTGGGCTGCATGTATGGTATTCAACCTACATACGATAAACTGATCCAGCTGGTGCTGTATGAACAGATCATCGAAGCCAAGTTTAAGCGCTCTATGGAAATGATCTCTGGTGCCTCCAGCATTACTATACCGATCCTGGAGCGCGGTAAGGTACCCGAGGGGATCAATCATTTCCGCATCGGAGAAGCGGCCTTCCTGGGCACCTCTCCCCTGGAAAATAAACCCATCCTGGGACTCAATACCGGCGCTTTTACCTTTGAGGCAAATATAGTGGAGCTTTATAAAAAGGCAAATCAGCCAGATGGCATCATCACCGATGCCGGTATCGGCAATATAGCCGAAAACGGCTTGGAAGAAGCCGAAAGCCCCAGTTACAAGGCTATCATGGATTTTGGCGTATTGGATGTGGATGCCGAACATCTGATTCCGGAGGACCCGGAGATACACTTCTTTGGCAATAGCAGTGACCTTACAGTATATGACCTGGGAGATAACCCCCGGGGTTATAAGACGGGTGATGCGATCAAATTCCGCCTCAAATATATGGCGGTGGCGAAGCTGATGTATTCGAGATTTGTAGAGAAGGTGATAATTGATTGAGAATTGAGGATTGAGGATTGAGGATTGAGAATTGAGGACTGAGGATTGAGAATTGAGGATTGAGAATTGAGAATTGAGTGGCTGGCTGATGGTGTGACTTGCCGGCTGGATTGGATGCGTCTCGCGTCCAGCAAAGCCGGAGGCCTTAAGCAGAAGAGCAGGTCTCATGCTCTGCAGGCGAGACGCCTTGAATCCAGCAGTTTGTTACTCTTTTACGCCGGTGCAAGCGAGACGCTTTGAATCCAGCAGTTTGTTACTCTTTTACACCGGTGCAAGCGAGACGCTT
>JALNWR010000115.1 GCA_023230795.1 Candidatus Cloacimonadota bacterium | reverse complement strand
CGTTTATTATAGGATAGCTGAGGTTATCGCTATCTGTATCACGCTGTTTATCCAGTATAAACGACGGCCAAATATACAGGAAAGGCGTGATCGAGACCAGATGAAAATTAGGTTCTAAAAAAATTGGGGGAATGCCAGCAAGATTGTGCTTGACATATTATCCATATAACGGATATCTTGATTTAATAGCTGAGTAGATAGTTTTACGTGCAGATATGGACCACACAAAAGCAGATGGACAGAAGTGGCAGAACTTTTGAAAAACAGCCGCAAGGCTGAATACAAACAAAAGGAGATCAGAGAAATGATCAAAACTAAACAAGTGGTTTTATCCCCCCCTCCCCCGCATCCGATAATCGGCCTATTTAGCGTCGGGACGCCCCGAATTCAATCGTAACTTGCATCATGCATAGTTTACCATTACACAATCATGTCGTTAGTCAGCGACGGATAGCCCGCAATCGGATAATGAAAACAGCTATAGCTGCCTTGCTGCTTATCTTTTTTACCTGTTTAGGAGCCGAAGAGTTTTTTGTCGATATAAACTCCGGCAATCCTATTCAAACAGGATCGTTTGATGAGCCGTTTCACTCCATCACTGAAGCAATTGAGAATATATGCAGTGAACTGTATCTACCATCTGATGGCATTGCCATTTTTTCGATATTACCAGGGACTTATGAAGAGAATATTTCAATACAAAACAACAACAATACTTCAATAATCAACGAATGGCAATTTCAGGCATACGATGGAAATGTAAAGCTTATTGGCGATTCGCCGTACTATCCATTAATAGGGGTTTACAACATGTGGGGAGCAAACATAACTTTTCTGGATATTGAATTCTTTGCTACATCAGAACAAGAAAACGTCGCTTTTAGGGCTTCTGTACCTAATAGAATGGACACCCTGAAGTTTAACAATTGTAGTTTCTCATGTTTCCATACAGCTATTCTCATAACTGAACCAACTTCTTCAACGGAAATTTTGGAGATCACAAACTTCGAAGTTGAGAATTGTATTTTTGAAGGGATTCAAAATGAGGGTTACGGCATTTACTTCTTTGCCCGTAACGATGATCTTGCAGGCGAAGAATACACTTTTGTTCGGGATATTTCGATCCATAATAACAGCTTTAGCGATAGCGCTATCCTTCAACCGAATGAAGACTATACATATGACTGTATTACTATCAGAAACTGGCGCAAGGATGCCCCAGCGTATAAAATTATAAACATATTTGAAAACACATTTGAAAATAGCACGCCTAACGTAATACCCTATGGAGTTAGATTGGACAGGTTAAACAGACAGTGGTATATGGCAAGCCAGGTACCATGTAAAGCTTTTGTTTATGACAATGTGTTTATAAACCATCATATAGATTCAGATATCTCAAAATTGACGTTCACAAACAATAAAGCAGAAATATCTGATAACACTAACCCTCCTTTTTTGAAATTCTATTATTTAGATACGGGAGCTGAGGTGCACTCGGACACTCTCTGGACAGAATATAACATCATCAGAGCACCGAAAGTTTATGATTTATACAGGGCTATACTGCTGGATAGACAAAATTCCTGCTTTGGTAATGATAGGTTTATGTCTGAGGACAATAGTTCTGCCTATATAACAAACAGCTTGGCCTGTGGATATGGCGTATACTTTGCCTCAATTGAGAACGGCTCAGTTTATACAACTCATAGCTATTATGACACACAGGAGGATAACGACCTGGTGAGCTATGAGAATTGTCTGTTCGATCTTGATCTCCTTATTAGCGATCATTCGACGGGGCTTGGCTATAGTTTACTATGGGACAATGACAATCGAAGTCCACTCATTATGGCTGGCCTGGGAGCTACTGAAGCAATTTCCCAACCCAATCGGTATGATCTCCTGGATATTGGTGCGGTTCAATATGACGAGCATCCCCATGAGTATATTACTTATAGCTTCCTCTCCTATGTCCAGAGGAATGGCTTGAAATGGATGAGTTTTCCTACATTAGATAGGATATGGAACCCCACAACAGGGGATCCGGATCAAGCTAATACTTTCTTTTTACCAATAAGACATCCTTCCATACTCCAATCGGTAAGTTGGAAAGTATTGGATCATCCGATAGAATATATTCAATATGTTGGTGAAACTTGGGTTGGCGATGATAGTCACAGCATCATCCCCCAGCAGGGTTATAAGCTCCAGATGGCGTCAGGGCTTCAGGATCCACAAAGCATATCTGAGCCCGGGATAATCCCCCAAACAGATCAGTATCCATTAAATATCATAGCTCAGGCCACCAGCAAGGCGATTAAAATTGGGAACCCAAACTGGTTGGGCTATTTTCATGATGCTACGGTAAATCCTTATGATGCTTTTGCCGATATAATTGATAATCTCTGGAGCATCCAAACCCAAAACTGGACTATGGTAAGGGAACAAATAATCCCCGGCAGCCGCTGGATCACTGCCCTCCAATATGGTAAAGAACCAACCCTAAGCTATGGTGACATGGTGATCGTAAAGTGCTTTAATGATGCCCAGTTTTATTGGAACACTGCAGCGAGAAGCCAAATACCAATTGAAAAAGAACTGCCAGACCACTTTGAATACGAAGAGAAGGCAGATTACATTCCCTTCTATGTAGAACTGGGCACTGGTGATCTTCCCCGTGAAATCGCCTTGTATATGAATGATGTTTGCAAAGGAACGGCAGTGGTTTGTGACAGCCTGGTGGAGATCCCGGGCTACATTGTGGACGATCTTGATCCGAATTCTGAACTGGAGATTCGCGCCTATTACGAAAGCAAATCCGCAGTAGATCAAATTCCGGAGTTTACTGTGTGGAACCAGGCCAGCGGAAGCTATGAACACAAGCCGCTAATCCTAAGCAATAAGAATTACTACTACAAGCTAAAGCTGAGCCCGAGTGAAGGAGAAAGCCCGGCTGCAGCCCAGCCAAATCTAAAGATATATCCCAATCCCTTCAACCCCAGCACCACCATCAAGTTCAGCCTTCCCGAAACCGGGAAGATAAGGCTTGATATATACAACCTGAAAGGACAACTAGTGCGTAATCTGGCCAAGGGAGAGGTAATGTCCGGAATGCACAGCGCTATATGGGACGGCACTGACAATAATCATCAAGCGGTATCCAGTGGCCTGTATTACAGCAAATTGAGCTATCAAAACAAAAGCTTCGTTAAAAAAATGATACTGCTTAAATAATCAAAGCTTTTCAGTTCAGATGTCGCTATTTGTAACTCGGCACCTGAACTGGAGTTTATCAGATTCAGGATTGAGCTCCCCAAAACAAGGAGAAAACATGAAGCTTAAAATGAGCACCAAACAGTTGATATCACAAATACTACTATCCTTGATCGGTCTGAGCTGGGGCTTTGCCACTACCCATAGCGTAGCTCTGTATGGCAGTCAGCCTTACAGCCAGATTCAGGAGGCGGTCAATGCCTCTGCGCATGGCGATACGGTTCTGGTTTATCCGGGTAGATACTTAGAAAATGTGGATTTTGATGGTAAGAACATCACCATTGCCAGTTTGGAACTAAGCACAGGAAATGCTGTGTACCGGGATAGCACCATCATTGACGGCAACCGTAGCGGATCGGTGATAAAATCTGTGAGCACGACCAGCAGTGCAGGTATCTATGGCTTTACGCTTACCAACGGAACGGGAACGCTTAGCACCTATTATCAAGGTGTGCAGATGAGATTAGGCGGTGGCATAACCGTAGAAAACGCGAGCTCATTCTATGTGTCAAACAGCATCATAGAGCACAACAGTGCCGATTGGGGTGGTGGCATTTGGGCTTTTCGTAGCACCACACACTTGAAAGATACCGTTGTCAGAGATAATTTTGCTACAATTGGTGGCGGGATTTACATGAGTTTAAATGGACAGGTTATTTTTAACCAAGTAAATCTCTGTAGTGTGTATAACAACACTGCAGGATCAACACAAGATGTTCTTGCCGCAGATTCTTTGGTAGAAACTAATATTTATCTTGATTTGGCTACTATCTGTCCTACTAATAGTTACTATATTTCCGCATTAAAATCAGTCCCTTCTGAACCTGGTGGGTTCCCAGTCATTGATATCCTGAGAGGCATCCGCAGCGAAATAAACCAAGATATCTATGTCTCACCTTTAGGCAATGACGACAACGACGGGCTAAGCCCATCCACAGCTCTAAAAAGCATCCATAAGGCTTTACAAACCGTTGCTTCGGATAGCCTCAACCCCAATACCGTGCATTTAAGTAGGGGTGTTTATTCCACTAATGATGGTCAGTTTTTTCCCATTGGCGCAAAGCCCTATGTGAAGATATTGGGGGACGCCCGGCAATGGCCGATCCTGGAAAACCTTGCCTTCAGAGAGACAATCACCGGCTCACGCTCGCACTATGCCACAGTGGAAAACATCACCATAGATTACGGGGACAATGCTCGAGGGGCTCAAGCTATATGGATAGGGGTTTCAGACCACGCCAAACTCAAGAATATTAACATTTTGCCACATCAGTCAAACACCTGGAAGGGTATTGGCTTGGGGTCCAATACGTCCAATCCGGTTAGCGTTTATGTAGAAAACGTGCATATTAGCGGTCAATCTTCAAGATTCAATTCTGGCTTGTTGCTCACTGGCTTGGAAGCAGAGGTAAGAAATCTGACGATCGATAATTGCCATGCTACCGGCGACGAATTTGACAGCCCAAATTCCCTTTTCCATTATCGAGGTAATAAACTAAGCTTAGAAAACTCGCAAATCCTCAATAGTAGCCTGCTAAACTTTGATACAGCCGTCGTCAGCATCGGCATGTCTAATCGGGATTCCCGCAGCCGTTTAATAATGAACAATGTATTGGTAGCCAACAATCATAGCGGCAGCGAATCCCCGATTTTCATCGCTGCGTTTATAGATTCCACTTCCCTGATCAGCAATTCCACCTTTGCCAAGAACCGGGGAGGTTATTTTGCCACCACTATAAACGGAAATATTCAGGTGTCGAACTGCATCTTTGAAAACGATAGCACAGCGGAGATTCTGAGCATGAACACTCAACTCAGCCCTAATTCCTCGATTGCCTTTAATAACAATTTTATCCGAGGCTATCCGCAAAGCTTCTCTACGATTGGGGCAGCTCAGGTTAGCTTCAATGACATCGTGCTCACAGGAAATGCAGGATTTTGCAGCGCCATCGCAGATGATCCTCTTGCCTATCGTTTAGGCGATGGCTCCATCTGCAGGGACATGGGAACGCCTGATACCACCGGTCTTTTCCTTCCGGAGCTGGATTTGTATGGCAATCAGCGAATTTTTGGCCCAATCATAGATATCGGCTGCAATGAATGGAGCTATCCGGTAAGCCTTGAAGATGCCCTGATACCTGTCGGAATGCCCGTTTCAGCCTTTCCGAATCCCTTTGTGGATTGCGTGAACATCGGCTACAGCCTGGACAAGGACGCGACGGTGAAACTGCATATCTATAATCTGAAAGGGCAATTGCTACGAACCCTGGTAAATGGCAAACAAAGCAAAGGTGAACAGCTTGCTATGTGGGAAGGCCTTGATGAGAAAGGCAGACAGGTAGCCTCGGGAATCTACTTTTTGCGGTTGGAAATGAATGACCGTTTACAAAGCATCTGTAAACTGATAAAAATGAAATAAACGACTTTCACAGAAACGGGTGAAGGCTTTTTCCTTCTTACCTTCAGATATAGGAACGCCCGCTGCAGCAAGTCTTAGCTTTGGCAAGCCTGAAAAAGACCATATCCAGCGGGCGCATCTGAGTCTATGTAGTTATTTGGTTTCTATACCGGCTTTGAGGGCGCGAAGATTGTCTTGCACTATCTTGTCCCCCTTATTTACAAAGGTGGCCACGATGCTCTGGGCAATTTCTGCTTCCGAAAAGCCCAGATGTTTAATGGCGGCACCCAGCACCACTACGTTCATGGAGCGGGTTGCTTTGATCTCTTTGGCAATGGCATCGGCATCAAAGAGCACGTGATTTTTTATCTTTTTGAACTCGGCAAAAAGCTGGTCTTCCTCGGGATAGTTACCGATATTTTTAAACGGATTTGAATTTGTAATGATCCAGCCATCTTCGTGCAGATATGGCAGATAGCGTAGAGCTTCCATGGGCTCCACAGAGAGGATCATATCTGCATCTCCCATGGTGATAAGATCGCTGTGAATTTCTTGATCGGAAAGCCTGAGGTGACTTTGCACATCGCCTCCGCGCTGGCTCATGCCATGCACTTCTGCCTGTTTGAGCTGCCAGCCCCGGCTTAGGGCGGCTTGTCCCAGGATGGTAGCAATGGTCAGGATACCCTGGCCTCCTACTCCGGCGAGGATAATATCTTTCTTCATTTTTTGGCCTCCGCTTTGAATTTCTTTTTCATGGTTTGCACGCATTCCCGTCTGGGGATGATCACCGAAACGCCTTCGTAGGCAATCTCTTCCTTATATATTTTGGTCATTTCTTCATGGTTTTTCACAAAGGGGAAGAAGCTGCGAATATGCTCTTTTTCCACTCCCAGACCCAGGCAGATATCTTCCAGCTTTCCGAAGGCAGTGTAATCCTGACCACCCGTCATAGCCGTGGTGGAATTGTCCAGAATTATGACCACCACATTGGATTTGTCATAAATGCAGTCTAAGAGACCGGTCATGCCGCTATGCGTAAAAGTGCTGTCACCGATTACCGCAATAGCAGGGAAAAGTCCACTATCGGCAGCGCCTTTGGCCATAGTGATGGAAGCACCCATATCCACACATGAGTTAATGGCATTGTAAGGAGGCATAAAGCCCAGAGTGTAACAGCCGATATCACCGAAGACATGACCTCTGCCATATTCTTCAATCGCGTTATTCAGCGCGATAAAGCTATCGGCATGAGGACAGCCAACGCATAAGGCCGGAGGCCGGGGAACTACGATCTCGGGGATGTCTTTGCCATATTTTTTGGGCAGACCCAAGGCGGCGGTTACTTTGTTAGGGTTCAGTTCGCCATCGCGATCCAGGGTGCCGTCTAATCTGCCATGGATAGGTTTTTGACCCTTGAAGCCAAAGCCTTTGGCGAGTTCCTCCAGGATGGGCATTCCCTCTTCCAGAAAGTATAGACTATCGCATTTCTCATAGAGCTGATGAATCTTCTCTACAGGTGGCGGATATTGGCAGACCTTGATGGTGGGATATGGAATTTCCTTTCCTTCAAAAGCTTCCCGCAGATAGTTATAAGCCAAACCTGTGGTGATGATGCCTTTGCTATAATCTTTGGCATCGAGCTGCACCAGGTTGAAGGGGCTGTTTAAAGATTCTGCCATAAAGTCTTTCTGCATCTCGATCAGTTTCCTGTATTTCTTGCGGGCGATAGCAGGCAATAGCATAAATTGGAAAAGATCATCCAGCTTCTTCATCTCTTTTTGAGGCAGGACTTCCCTGCGCTGCACTCCGCTGCGGGAATGGGACAGCCGGGTGGTAAGGCGGATCATCACGGGAATTTGATACTTTTCAGAAAGTTCAAATCCGTAAAAAGCCATGTCGTAACATTCCTGTTGATTGGAGGGCTCCAGTATAGGCATCATGGCAAAATGTCCGTAGTAACGTGAATCCTGCTCATTCTGTGAAGAATGCATGGAAGGATCATCGGCCACAGCGACCAAAATGCCACCATGTGCACCGGTCATGGCTGAATTCATGAAAGGATCGGCCGCTACATTGAGGCCAACGTGCTTCATGGTGACCATGGCTCGTTTGCCGGCAAAGCTCATGCCCAGTGCGGTCTCCATTGCGGTCTTTTCATTAGAAGACCATCTGCGGTGAACGTTGTGTTCGATGGCCTGTTGGGATTGTTGAACGTATTCAATAATCTCGGTGGAGGGAGTGCCGGGATAGCCGTAGAATCCAGAGATTCCTGCATCCAGAGCACCTTGTGCGAGGGCTTCATCGCCCAATAGCATCAGTTTTTCCACTGTTTTGCTCCTTTATCT
>JALNWR010000114.1 GCA_023230795.1 Candidatus Cloacimonadota bacterium | reverse complement strand
GTATATAATTACTTTCACATTGGAAACGCTCGTGCCTTCCTCTTTTTTGATGTAGTGCGCCGGTACTTTGAGTATCTGGGCTATGAAGTGACATACGTGCAAAATATCACCGATATAGACGACAAGATCATCGAGCAAGCCCAGGCAGAAGACCAGGATTTTCAAAGAATCGCCGAGAAGTATACCAAGGCCTTTTTGGAAGACTGTGCCCGCCTTGGCATAGCCCCTCCTACGCATCAGCCCCGAGCCACCCAGGTAATGCCGCAGATCATCGCTTTGATCAAAAAACTGGTGGATACCGAGCATGCTTATGAGGTGGATGGTGATGTCTATTTCGATACCACTTCCCTGCCTGAATATGGTCTTCTTTCCGGTAAAAAGATCGACGAACAGAAGACCGGAGCCAGAGTAGCCGAAAACGTGAGCAAACACCATCCGGCAGACTTTACCCTCTGGAAAAAGAGCAAGCCCAAAGAGCCTTTCTGGCCTAGCCCCTGGGGAGAAGGACGCCCCGGCTGGCACACAGAATGCGTGGTCATGAGTCAGAGCTTTCTGGGCGATAACTTTGACATTCATGGTGGTGGTATTGACCTGGTATTTCCGCATCATGAGAACGAAAATGCCCAGGCTATGGCTCTGACCGGCAAACCTTTGGCACGCTATTGGATGCACAATGGCTTTCTAAATATCGATGGCGAAAAGATGAGCAAGAGCCTGAAAAACTTCTTTACTGCCCGCGATATCCTCAAAGAATACGATGCCGAGGCCATTCGCTTTTTCTTTCTTTCCAAACACTACCGTTCACCCATAGATTTTACCCGTGAACTGATTATTGAAAGCGATAAAGCTGTGGATAATTTTTACAAAGCCATACAGGCATCTGATCTGGATAACCTGAATGTAGAAGAGATCAGCTGTGCAGAATGTCTGCGTCTTGAACAGGATTTTCGCGCTTGTATGAACGATGACTTTAATACCGCCCGCGCCATCGCCATACTCTTTGATCTGGCGCGCCTGGCAAAAAACAGCAAATTTAGCGTAGAAAACCGCCAGGATGCAGCCCGTATGCTTCTGAAACTGGGGAAGGTGCTGGGCTTTTTCCAGCATCCTGAACAGCGGCTATCCAGTCAGATGCCGGATTTGTCCAAAGACTTGATCGAGCTGATGCTGAAGTACAGAACCCAGGCCAGAGCAGATAAAAACTGGGCACTGTCCGATCAAATCCGCGACGACCTTAAATCTCTGGGAATAGAAATAAAAGATGGACCCTCCGGCAGTAGCTGGGACCAAAGGAATTAAGATGAAGAAAGTTATCCTCATTATAGTGGCCATGATCATTGTGGCAGCATTGTTGTTCTTGGCTTTAAATCGTACCGGCATCCGTCTCGATAAGCCTGAAAGTGTAAGTTACGACCCCGTAGGAGAGAGATTCTTGATCTCAAACGTGGGCAGCGGCAGCATAGTCGCAATGGACGATGATGGCAATCTAAGTGAGTATATGCCGCGGACTTTCCAAAATCCCAAAGGCATCTTTTTGCGTGATGGGAAACTCTACGTTACAGAGCCCTCTCAGATTCAGGTAGTCGATGTAGCCCAGGCCAGCATCATAGATAGCTATCCTATCCAGGGAGCAGTCGGCCTGAACGATATCTCCATCACCGAGCATGGACTGCTATACATTACAGATACCATCGAAAATTGCGTCTTTGTATATGATCCCGCCACCAAAACCCAGGAAAAGATAACCAGCCCTTTATTGGACAAGCCCAATGGTATAGTTTACGATCGCCCCCGCTGGCAGATGTTTGTGGTAAACAATAGCACCCACTCCCCCATCCTCAGCATAGACGTCCGCAGCAAGGAAGTAAGCATCTTCAAAGATACCATCTACTCGCAGCTGGATGGAATCGCTATCGATGATCTGGGACGCATCTACTTCAGCTCCTGGGCCGAAAGTATGATTGTTCAAATACCTCAGGCACAAAATAAGTTTATCACCGATCTGAAAGGCTATGAAGGCGCCGCCGATATCTATTATCACCTGCCCGCAAATGAGCTCATCGTGCCCCTGTTAAAACAAAATCGCATCGCAAGGATTTCCCTGGATTGATCTTGTCTGATCTCACTCTGATCACTTATTCGAATGTGGTGTCAAAGCTTTTTACCGATCAAAAGCTCTTTGAGCGGGAACTAAAAGTCTATCATCTGGCTCCGCCCCATGTGCCCGAATTGATCTCTGCCGGCGAAGCTGAGATCTTGGGACAAAAGCTCTGCTATATCACCATCAAACGCATAAAAGGCAAAGCCTATCTGGATTTGCCAAATTTCTCGGCAGCAGAGCTGGGAGGAGCCCTGGCAGACTTTCACGCCTTTAGTTACAAAGCGGGAAAATGCATCTGTCATATCGATAATCAACCCAAAAATATCCTCCTGGCTGGAAATGATTACTATTTCATAGATTTCAGCGACAGCCGCCGGGATTACCCCGAAGCGGACATCACCCATCTCTTGCTCTTTTGGGCCGAAGAATATCAATATATGGATTTCATCACTCACGCTGATAAGCTCTTAAATAGATACCAAAAAGACATCACCTTGACCCCGAGCCGCTGGAGCAGATTACTCAAACTAAATATCAGCAGCTTTGATGAGCGGCGCTCTAAATATAACAAAGCTTGCAAGATTGCAAAGGATAGTTCCAGAAATCGGGACTGGCTCTCAAATGCGATCTAAGCCGCTGAAGTTTCCTTCTGGAGGAAGATAGCTGGGATACCGAGCTTCCGATTCGGCGCTGTTCGTTTTAATCCTGCCCCTGCCAGATGCGTGACGCATCCAATCCGGCGAATGCTCTACCGGAATATTTCACGGTTGGTCTTGACAGAAGTCCGATTATACTATACATGAACATATATTCACATAGGAGCTATAATGATCGATAAATGTTTATGTAAACTCATCTCTGCTGAAGAGATAGATAAGATACTCGGGCAATTGCCGCAGCCCGATACCATGGAGCGGCTGGCTAAATTCTTCAAGGTCTTTGGAGATCCTTCGCGCCTGAAACTGCTGTATTTCCTATCCCGCTCCGAGCTTTGCGTAGCAGACCTTGCCAGTTTGGCCAAAATGGGACAATCCGCCGTATCCCATCAGCTCAAAATACTGAGACTCAACCGCTTTGTCAAGACCAGAAAGGAAGGAACTGTTGTATATTACTCTCTGGAGGATATGCACATACAGAGCTTGTTTGACGTGGCTATAGAGCACATTGGAGAAGAAGCATGACCATCCGCGAATATGATGTGCACAATCTGGACTGTGCAAATTGCAGTGCCAAGATAGAAGGCGAAATCGCAAATCTGGCTGAAGTAGAATCCGTGAATCTTGATTTCATGAAAAAGCGCTTGATAGTACAGTATAAGAACCCGGCAGGAAACGCGATAGACCGGCTGAATAAGATTGCTTCCGGAATCGAACCCGGGGTGAAAATAGCCGCAGCGGGCTCTGATGTAGAGGCTAAAAGAAGCTATTATACCTGGTTTATCTACGCCGGCCTCATGCTCTGGCTCTTGAATACTATCTTGCCTTTTGGCCAGGTTCTATCTATTGCTCTGTCTTTTCTGGCTTACCTTTTGGTATCTGGAAGAGTGCTGCGCAATGCTTTCCAGGAAGTATTTTCCAAGCAGCTGCTCGCAGAGCATTTCTTGATGAGCATCGCCAGTATCGGCGCTATGTATCTGGGCGAATATACCGAAGCCATCGCGGTGATGGCACTCTACGAATTGGGACAATATCTGGAAAGCAGGGCTCTGGCTGGCAGCAGAAAATCTGTGAATTCCCTCTTGCAGCTCAAGCCCGAAAAGGCACACCGCAAGCTGGATAGCGGCATCGAAGATATCCGTCTGGATCAATTGCAGGTAGGAGACCTGATCCTGGTTTATGCCGGCGAACGCATCCCTGTAGATGCTGTAGTGATCAGCGGTGAAAGCACCCTGGATACCTCCAGCATCAGCGGAGAAGCAGAGCCTCTGCTGGTGCAGCCTGGAGATACGGTCTATGCCGGTTGCCTGAACCACAGCGGACTTTTGGAGCTGAAAGCCCAGAAAAAGGAATCCGAAAGCATGGTTTCCCGCATCACGGGTCTCATTGAAAATGCCAGCGCCAGAAAATCCCGCCAGGAGCGTTTCATGACGCGCTTTGCCAAATATTATACTCCAGCTGTGGTGTTTTCTGCCCTTTTGGTATTTCTGATTCCCGTGCTCATGGGCTTACCTTCAGCTATCTGGCTGAAGCGGGCTTTGGTATTTCTCATAGTAAGCTGTCCCTGCGCACTGGTGATATCCATTCCGCTAACGTATTATATAGGCATCGGTCTGGCCGCGCGGGGTGGTATTATCTTCAAAGGCAGCACCTATCTGGACAGGCTGCGCAAGACTAAAACCCTGGTTTTTGACAAAACCGGCACTTTAACCACCGGTGAGCTCAAGCTGGAAAAGATCATCACCAGCACAGACGTGACTCTTGAAGAGATTGAGCAAGCCCTATATATCAGTGAATACACATCAAATCATCCCTTTGCGCTGGCCGTGAAGAAAGCCTTGTCCTTTGGCTTCGATAGCAAATTGCTGAAGTCTTTCCAGGAATTGCCCGGCAAAGGTATAGTGCTGAATTACGATGATATAGACTATATCACCGGATCAGAACGCTATTTCAAAGAACTGGGCTACACTGATTTGGTGGATTCCGGTACCTCCAGTTCGGTACACATAGCCAAAGCCGGAAGATATCTGGGTGCGGCGCTATTTTCAGATGAGATCAAGGTCGGCATGCCGGAGGCTATCGATAGTCTGCGCAAGCTGGGTATATCCCAGATCAGCATGCTCTCCGGAGATCGTCAGGCCAAGGCCTCGGCAGTGGCAGAGCAGCTTGGTCTGGACAACTTTTATGCCGAGCTTTTACCCCAGCAGAAACTGGAGCAGATTGAGCTTTTATTAAGCAAGAACGAGGGGACTTTAGCCTTCTGTGGAGATGGGCTGAACGATGCTCCGGTGCTTGCACGTGCAGATATTGGCATCGCTATGGGAGCCATTGGGGCTCAGGCTTCCATCGAAAGCTCGGATGTGATCCTGCTCAATGACCGCCCCGAGCAGCTTTTGAAAGCATTTACATTATCACGCTCTACAAACCTAATCGTGTGGCAGAATATCGGCCTGGCGCTGGGTATCAAAATCCTGGTTATGATCTTGGGAGTTACTGGAATCAGTGGGCTATGGGAAGCGATTATTGCGGATGTAGGAGTCACACTGCTGGTAATCTTTAATAGCCTCAGAATGATCCGTAACAAATAGAGATAAGAGCAGGGGAGTTTCCCAATCACGGGCTCCCCTGGCTGTGGCGCTCTAAACTCTATCTTTGATCTTGGTTCATGTACCAGCTGCACATTTCAGAGACGCTATCCTGTATGCTTTGCGTTTGGACATATCCTGCTTTACGAATTTTCCCGGCAGTAAAATATGTAGCGGTGGCAAATTTGCGCATACGGTCGCTATTAATGGGCAAATCTATGGAAAAAAGCTTGGCCGGAACATCAAAAATCATCCCAATGCCTATAGCTAAACCAAGTGGTATTGTGATCTTCGGCATTTTAAAGCCTGGATTTGCGGCCACGATCTGCATCAGTTCCCTCAGCGTGATATAAGGCTCGTCCACACAGTTGTAGTGTTGATAGCCCGGCTTGAGCAAGGTGAGCGAAAAACTTATCATCCCTAAAATTGTTCCCAGTGAAACTATGCTTTTGATATGATCGCCTTTCCCCACAGTGAGTATTGGTCGGCGGTGTAAGATATCAATCAAATTGTAAACATTGGCAAAATTGTGAGGACCATAGATCACTGTAGGCCGCAGAACAATCAATTCCCGGGCCTCATCTTGCTTTTGCCACTCTATAGAAAGCAGTTCTCCCGCCAGCTTGGATTCGCCATAAGGGTGATCCGGATTGTAGGCTGTATCTTCATCCGATCTGCCTTTGGGATGCCCAAAGACGGATACGGTGCTGAGATTGATGAATCTGTTTATCTTATGCTCCGCAGCAAAATCAAGCAGAATCTTCGTCCCCAGCTTATTGTGACTGAAATACTCTTCGCGCTTAATGCCAAAATCATGTTTAGCTGCTGCACAGTGGATAATGAGTTCGATATCGCTGCCATACTGCTTGGAAAACCTTGCGTAAACCCTGTCTAAATCAGCTTTCTTACGTATATCACCGGATAGTGTGTTTGCATGCTTTGTGCTATTGCAATGATCGCTGATATCGATCCCGATCACTTTGTGCCCACTCTTCTCCAGTGTGCTCATCAGTTGCGAGCCCACAAAACCGTTACTGCCTGTAATGAAAATGTTCATGAGTCTATGCTCTCCTCATCGGATAGGTTTCCACATTCCGAAGTTTTTGTTCGTAAAGTAATTTTTCAGGGCCACAGCAGAAGAATATACCATTGCCACAAAGTAAGTGGCAACACCCGTGAAGGGAAAATGAATCCCGGTGTGTTGCAGAGCCAGACCGATGAGGCCAAGCCCGTAAAAGATTATCTGTAAGATGAACGCCAGCTTGTATAGCCATATACCGAGAAGGAAAGCCGAACTGACGAATCCTGTGATTACAAATACAAATAGCAGCCAGCGGATCAGCTTGTGCGAGATGAGGATAAAACTAATCTTCGGAAAACGAAAGGGATTTAACAAGGCTTTATTCCTATGCATAGCATGCCACTGCTGAGTGATAATACGGATTTTGCGGGATATTTCCTGACTGGCTTTTTCGGTCTCTTCCTCCGTAACGATTGCGCGTGGCTCGTAAGCTGCAAGATATCCCTTTTTCAGCACGATCAACGTGCGTTCAAAATCATCCACGGATTGGGGATCTACCTCGGTAAAAAGCTCCCTGCGGATCAGAAATATAGAACCATTGGCCCCGATGATGGATTTGAATTCGCTATCCATCTTTTTAAGAAACGATTCATAACGCCAATACAGCCCTTCGCCGGATTGCATATCGCCGGCTTTTATTAACCGCAATTCTCCGGAAACCAGACCAAGCTTGGGATCTGACAGCATCTTTTTTACTAAAAGCATTACCGCATCAGGGGCGAAAATGGAATTGGCATCGGTGGATAAGACATAATCGCAATCCAGCAGAGGAAGCACCATATTATGGGCAGATTGCTTGCCACGTCGTGGTTTTTGAATAATCAGCTCTATATTGGAGTCTGTGGTATATTTTGACACGATTTCATTGGTTTTATCGGTAGAATCATCAGAAATAACTATCATTTTGATGCGGTCTTTGGGATAATCCAACGCCAAAAAGGATAAGATCTTGGCCTCGATCTCCTTCTCTTCATTATAAGCTGCACAGAGCGCAATAATCCTAGGATAACTTGTGATAGCCGTATCATCCAATGATTTTGTCTTTTTAAACCGGCTAATGACATACAGAATGGCTCCATAACCTACCAGGTGATAAGCCAATATCGACCATGATACCCAGAATAACACCAATGCTATTATCATTTATTCCTTACCTTTTTCTTTGAACTGCTATGTGTGATTCCATAAATAGAGCCTGCAAAGATAACCTTTAACAGAGCTCAAATTAATCCATAAATCGTAAAATACAATTTTACAAAGGGACAATCTTGTCAAGGAAATTCACTTTCCTGCATTCCCCCCAAAATATTGAGCTATTCTTTTGATAATGAACTTAATGATAGTATCTTAGCTATCATCTATGCCTATGTATTTCAGTTTATACTTTTGGCAGTTAAGATTCATGATTCCAGCATTAATGTCCTTCCAATCCGAGACGGGACGGCATTTCAGATAGCAAACTACAGCTACACAAGGTTATAGGGTCCTGTAGGGACGGCATTTCAGATAGCAACCTACAGTTACACAAAGTTATAGAGTCCTGTAGGGACGGCATTTCAGATAGCAACCTACAGCTACACAAGCTTATAGAGTCCCGTAGGGACGACTTTT
>JALNWR010000113.1 GCA_023230795.1 Candidatus Cloacimonadota bacterium | reverse complement strand
GGACTCGGATTAGAAGCATATTCAGCCGGAATCAATAATCTTAAGTGCTAAAGATATAAACTGAAATATATGGACATGGATGCAAGCTAAGATAAAGCCAATGAATTTATTATCAAAAGAATATCTCAATATTTTTGGGGAATGCCAGAAACTCACTTTATGAAGCCTAAAAACTTGCCCGTCAAGCATAAAACAGTGCTTTCCTTCATACTGTTTTCATATACTTGAAATATTCCCTTGACATTTGAATTGTCTTGATTAGACTTTAGTATATAAAAACAAAATATAAAGGAGAAACGTATGGAACAACAAGGTATGCCCCTACTTGGGGACAAATTCCCCGAACTCAAGGTAACCACGACCCGTGGCAAAATGACTCTGCCCAATGACATGGCAGGCAAATGGTTTGTCCTCTTCAGCCACCCGGCTGATTTCACCCCTGTATGCACCACAGAATTTGTGGCTTTTCAAAATCTTTATGAAGAATTTAGAAAGCTAAATTGCGAGCTCATTGGTATGAGCGTGGATCAGGTATTCTCTCATATTAAATGGGAAGAATGGATTCATGAAAACCTCGGCGTGGAGATTCAGTTCCCCATTATCGCCGATACTGGTGCTGTGGCAAACCGTCTTGGCATCATTCACCCCGGCAAAGACTCAAACACCGTGCGTGCGGTATTTATCGTAGATGACAAAGGCATCATCCGCATCATACTTTATTACCCTCAGGAATTGGGACGTAATATGCAAGAGATTCTGCGGGCTGTAAAAGGAATGCAGTTCAGCGATAAAAACGCCTGCGCCATGCCAGCTGACTGGCCAAACAACGGCATCGTCAAAGACCATGTGATCGTGCCTCCGCCCAAAGACGTCAAGGGCGCAGAGGATCGCAAAGCCAGAGCCAAAGCCGGTGAATTCGAATGCTTTGACTGGTGGTTTTGCCATCGCAAAGCCTAAGCAAAGACTACTTTTGTCTTACCGAACGCTTCCCTGAAGGGGAGGCGTTCTTTTTTGCATAAAGCTGAAGAGATGGTTACACGGATTATGTGGATACTACGGATCAACAGGATGCCCCAACTGCGGTTTCAGCTTGACATATTACTGCCCGGATTAAGAATTGCGACATTGATACAAATCAGGATACTCAGCCTGCTCAAGGAGAAACATGGATGAAAAAAGACCTGCTATATATACTGCTGCTGGCGCTAATGCTTAGCTTTTGCGCACAGGTCGCAGCAAAGGCGCAGATTGGCGACAGAGCCTACAGCGAAGCTGAATTGACCGAAGGCTTTACAGCTTATCTGGAATACAGAGGAATCGAGGCAGAGCTCAGCCCCGCTGATTCTCTGACTTTGTACCAAAATTACTTTGATGAACTTATCGCAATGTATATATACGACAGAGCTATGCAGGAATATGGTGTCCACGTGAGCCCCAAGGAATTGGATGATGAGATCAAGGCGAATCCTCCTCAGGGGGTCAGGCAGATCCCGGACCTGATGACAGACGGGCATTTTGACCAGAAAAAATACGAGCACGCTTTGCGGGAAAACCCGCAATTCAAACAGGATATCATGACTTACAGCCGCGACGTCTATGGCTACAATAAGCTGTTAAACAGCATCCGCGCCGAAGCCCGAATCGATACTCTCAAGATCAAGCGCGATTGGCTGGCTTTATCCCATCAGGCCGATGCCGAGATCATCTATTTTGATTACAATAGCTTACAGGATATCACCGTGACAGATAGCGAAGTGCGAAAGTATTACGAAGAGATCAAGCAAGAATATCGGCGCGAGGATGGCCGCAGCCTCTTCTTCATTCGCTTTGCCTCCGGCTCTGAACGGGAAAACATCCACAGGCTGGACGAGATTAAGGCTCAGAGAGAGCAGCTTTATCAAAGCGCCCAGAATCTCGGGCTCAAAGCTGCTGCTGCTCAGCTGGGTCTGCCCGTGAAAGAAAGCCAGTTCTTTTCTGCTACAGACGACATCATCAGAGGCATCGGGAGAGTTCCGGACCTGGTGCGGCAGAGCTTTGATAACTCCCCCGGCACCCTACTGGAGCCATACCATACTCCCATGAAGGACGTCTTTATCTGTGAGGTCGCGCAGAGTGTGGACGAGTACTATATCCCCTTTGAGGTAGAAAGCGCTCTTCTAAAGCTCCGGCTGCGCTCGCTCAAACGCCAGGCCGCGATGCAGGATATAGCGCAAAATTTTATCCGCAAGCACAAGTCCAAAAACTATCTTAAAGCCGCTAAGGAAGAAGGATACACGGTGATCCATGCAGAGGACGTAAAGCGGGATAGCATGATCAAGAATCTCGGCACGATCGTGCCCCTAAACCGGGCGATTTTGACCACAGCGGAAGGAGAAATCACCCCCCTGATAGAGCATAATGGCTTTTATTACCTGGCAAAAGTATTGGCACATCAACGCTTTAGCGAAGAGGACTGGCTGCTGCACAAAGAGGATATCCTCTCCCAAGCCCTGCAGGCAGCTCAAGAGCAATATCTGGATGAATGGTATCTGCAACAAAAAGCGGAAATCGAGATACAATATCCCCAGGGACTGTGATTTTGGGAGAAAGGGATCAAGTGCCAGAACATACTCTGGAATATGATGATCTTGCTGGATTTGATGCCTACTGGATTCGATGATTGCTGGATTCGATGCGTCTCGCATCGAGCAAGACCAAGGGTCTTGAAAATGAGCACGATTGCTGGATTCGATGCGTCTCGCATCGAGCAAGACCAAGGGTCTTGAAAATGAGCACGAACGTGCTCTGCAGGCGAGACGCCTGCAATCCAGCAGTCTTGGCTTGCTCAATCGCCGAACTTGATTTTAACTTGTGTTTAACTCGAATCCACTCGAGCCTTCGAGTCATCTCGAGTTAAAACCGGGTTAAAAACAAATTAGAGAGTAGGGAGCGAACCGTGGATTTGACAATTGTTCTTTGTAAAAATAGCGTAAAAATGATGTTTTCCCCTGCCCTTTTTGTGAAGGGCAAAAAAAAGGCTTTACTAAAAAGCCGTCTTCACAAACTTAGTTAAGTTACCGTATAAGTGGAGGTAATATGCTCAAGCTACTCAAGCATAACTTGCTCATAATAGCACTACTTGCGCTCTTTGGATGTCTTTGGGGCGCAGGAGAAACCATATATGAAATCCGGGTGGAAGGCACGCAAAACATCGCGGATGAACTGGTCACCTCGGCCATGAGCCTGAGAGTGGGCGATCCCGTGTCGCCCGAAAATGTCTCGCGTTCGATCAAGAACCTATATCGGATGGGAGTATTTTCTGACATACAGATCGAATCCGAGCCCTATCGTACCGGAGTGAATCTCATAGTTAAAGTGTCTGAGAATCCGGTAGTCAGCTCTGTGATATACCAAGGCTTTAAGGTGATCAAGAAAGACAAATTGGAAGAGCTGATCAACCTGCGCATTGGTTCATATTGGAGCGGCAGTCTGAAGACTCAGGTGGTGACCAAGCTGAAATCAGAGTATTCGAGCAAGGGTTTTGCCTATGCCGAGATTGAGGTTATAGAGCAGAGCCTGCCCGAAAACCAGGTGGCAATTACGCTGCGGGTGGAAGAAGGCAATCGCATCACGCTCAAAGAGATAACCTTCATAGGTAACGAGAATTTTGAAGACAAACAGCTAATCCGCAGGATGAAGACCAAGCCTTCCAGTTTCCTCAGGTCCGGGCGTTTTGAACAGGAGAAATTTGATGCCGATCTGGTCGCCCTGGCGAGTTTTTACAAGAAAAATGGCTTTATCGATGTCGCCATCGGGCCTTATGAGTTGCAGCAGATTTCAGACCGTCATCACGAGCTGGTAATCACCATCACCGAAGGCGTCAAATACAGCTTTGGCGATATCACAGTAACGGGCAATGAGCATTTTACCGCTGAAAGCATCCTGGAAAAATTTAGCTTCAAAACAGGGGATACCTTCGATCAAGAGAAATTTGACAAACAGATGGCCGGCGTGTATTCCATGTATTTTGACGAAGGTTATATTTATGCCGATATCCGAAATGAATTTGAGAAAATAGATGATATGCTGAACGTGAATATGGTGATAGTGGAAAATACCAGAGCGCAGATCCGCCAGATTCACATCACGGGCAACCGGCGCACCAAAGAAAAGGTCTTGCGACGCCAGCTTGAGATCGCTCCCGGTGACTTTTATCGCCAATCTCAGGTAATCCGCAGCCAGCAAAATATCTATAATCTGGGCTTTTTTGAGCCGGATATCCGCCTGGATTACGAGAGAATCAACAGTAATGGCGATATCGACCTTCAGATCGATGTGACCGATAAACCCAGCGGCGTGGCCAATGGCGGCGTGGGCTACAATTCCCAGGATAAATTTGTGGGACAGCTTTCGCTATCTCAAAATAATCTCTTTGGCAACAACTGGAGCACCGGCTTCTCCTGGGATTTTGGCGGCAGTACCCAAAACTTTGAACTCAGCTTTACAAATCCCAATCTCTACGACAGCAACGTGCTGCTGGGAACAAACCTTTATTATACCAAGAAAAACTGGAGTTCGTTTTACTACGAAATCTATACCAGAGGCGCCGCGGTGCGATTGGGACAATCCATACCCTGGATAGACCGCACCCGGGCTTCGATAGGCTACTCCTTTTACAGCAAGAAATATAACATCACAAATATGTCTTCCGTATTTGCCGACAGCCTGGCCAATGCTACTTTGATCGAGCTGGACCAGCTGGGCTGGCGCTATACCTCAGCAGTAAACTTTACCCTCAGTCGGGATACCAGAGACAATGTCTTCTTCCCCACCAAAGGCTCTCAGATCACGCTTTATTCTGAGGTGGCCGGTGGACCTTTGATGGGAGACTTTGATTATTTCAAACAGATCGCCCAGGCTAACTGGTATGCCGAGGCCTGGAAAAAGCTGACCCTGAGGACAAAGTGGCGCTTTTCTTACATCACGCCCTACGGCACATCCGATGATGCTCCGCCGGACGAGAAGTTTTATCTGGGCGGCACCGGAGCAGATGGCATCAGAGGCTATCCAGACCGCTCCATCGGCCCTGTGGGTGGTGGAACCAGAGCTATCATCTCCTCTACCGAGCTAGGCTACCCTATAGCCGGAGATCAGATCATCGGCGTGGTTTTCTTCGACGCCGGAGATAGTTATAACAGATTGCGGGACTTCAACTTTATGGAGCTTAAAAAAGGTTTGGGCGCAGGCATCCGCATCCGCAGCCCCTTTGGCCTGATCGGTTTTGACTATGCCTATGGTGTGAATAGCCGTACCTGGGAACCGCATTTGCAATTTGGAACTACATTTTAGAATATGAAATATAAACATCTTTTTGGGCCTGTGGCCTCACGCAGGCTGGGAATTTCCCTGGGCGTGGACCTCGTGCCCTATAAATATTGCCCCCTGAATTGTGTATATTGTGAGGTGCAGAGCACTACGCATTTGCAGACGAAACGGGAAGCTTTCTATCCCGTCACCGAGATTTTGGCCGAGCTGGATGACTTTATGCTGGATCGGCCGCATCTGGATTATATCACCTTTTCCGGAGCCGGAGAGCCCACCCTGAATAGCTCTATCAAAGAGATTATCCTCTACATCAAAAGCCACTATCCGGAATATAAGCTGGCGCTGCTGACCAATGGAGTGCTACTGAGCAACGATGAGGTTTTGGAAGAGATCATGCACTGCGATGTGATCCTGCCCTCCCTTGATGCTGCCAGCCAGAAAGTTTATGAAAAGGTAAACCGCCCTCAAAGCGGGCTTTCGGTGAGCGATCAGATCGCCGGCTTGATCAAGCTGCGCAGGCTTTATGCCGGCCAGATCTGGCTGGAAGTTTTTATCGTGCCGGATATTACGGATACTCCTCAGGAGCTGAGCCTGCTGCGGGATGCTATCCAGGAGATTTCTCCGGACCTGGTGCAGCTGAATTCGCTGGATCGGCCAGGAGCCGAGGAATGGGTGAAAGCTGCCAGCACCCAGCGCCTCAAAGAGATCAAAAGCTTTATGTCTGAAGAGCTGCGAATGCCCATAGAGATTATCGCCAAGATAGTCACTCCCCCTGAAGCACAGGCTCCGGATGAAGAGATAGTGAACCTGATCCGCGGAAGTCTCAGCCGCAGAGATTCCACTGCCGAAGACCTGGCCTTTATGCTGGATATCCACATCAATGAAATCTCGAAAATACTGCGAGTCCTGAGTGCAGAAGATAAATTGCAAGCCACCCGAAAAGCCCGAGGAGTTTGTTATTCATGGAAGTCATAATCCATAGCACCGCAATCGTTACTGCCGCTGGCTCCGGACAGAGAATGGGCGGCGATATCAAAAAGCAATTTCGCGAGCTGGATGGCATCCCCATCCTTATTCGCACGCTTAGTCCGTTCTTCAGTTCAGCTTTGATCTCCAATATCATCGTCACTGCTCCGGAAGAAGACCTGGAGTATTGTGAAAATCTGATCTTGCAGTACTTTGAGCCTATTCCGAAGCCCTTTTTGGTGATCGCCGGAGGGCTGGAGCGGCAGGATAGCGTCTTTGGTGCCTTGCAACAGTGTCCCAAAGATACCGATCTGGTCTTTGTCCACGATGCCGTGAGACCCTTTATCAGCCTGGACCTCATCGAAGAGCTGCATCAGATTGCCTGCCGGGAGAAAGCAGTAGTCCCCGCAGCCAGGCTGAAAAATACCATTAAACAGATCACCGGAGAATACATCAGCCAAAGCTTGGTGCGGGATCGGCTGGTGCAGGTTTTCACCCCGCAGGTATTTCAGTATAAGTTACTGCGAGATAGTTATGTAAAAGCCTACAACGATGGCTATATCAGCACCGATGATGCTGCCCTGGTGGAGCACTATGGAGCCAAAGTGCGCTATCATCTGACCAGTGATCTGAATATCAAGATCACGGATGAGTGGGATCTGACCCTGGCTCACCTTATAATCGAAAAAAACATCTTAATATAACGAGGTAGAAAATGTTACACCGTCTCTTGAAGACAATTTCCAAATTGAAAATACGCATCCCGATCATAGTACCGGGTTTGGGTTGTGGAGTCTTGGGTATGGCCTTGCCCAAAATCTCAATCAATCTGGGGAAATACGCTTCCACACTGCTGAAGGCCCTGGAATATAGAGGATATGATAGTACCGGTGCCGCCTTTTTGGGAGAAGACAAAGACAAGGTCATCCTGCTCAAAGACGTGGGCGCTCCCTCCACCCTGGTCAAGACCCTGGGAATAGAAAAGCAAAGCGGCAAGATATTTTGCGGACAGGTGCGCTGGGCTACATTTGGCTCCGTGAGCAAGGTAAACGCCCAACCTCATGAGGTGAAATGCAAACGGCATCTCTTTGGTGCCCACAACGGCAATATCACAAACACCCGCGAGCTCAAGGTATTCCTCACCAAAGAAGGACACACCGTGCTTTCCGATAACGACGGAGAGATGCTGGTGCACTCTGTGGAACACTATTTTGATATCGAGCTGGATAAACTAAAGGGCGAGATTGATCCTGAAATCCGTAAAGCCTGCATGCGGCGCGCTATCATCGCCACAGCCGGGCAGATGGTGGGCTCTTATGCTGCGGTGATAGTGGACCCCGAAACCCAGACTTCCTGGGCCATCAAATCTGGTTCCAGCCTCTATTTTGGCATCGGCGAGATAGACGATATGCCCTTTTCTCTGGCCTCCAGCGACCTGACTGCGGTGCTGAGATTCACCAAAGAGCTGGTCAATCTCAGAGAAGGTGAATTTGTGGAATATACCTCAGATTACTATCAGGTCTATGCTTTCAAAAAGCTCAAATTTAAACGTCTGGGGAAACCGAACGAGACTTATGCCGCCGGCGATAGCATACCTACTCGGGCGGTGCATTCCAAGCTCAGAGCAGAGGATGTGGAGCTGCTGCCGGATTTTGAATACTTTATGGAGCAGGAAATCTATGCGCAAAGCGAATCTACCGGTAAGCTGATCAAGCTGTTTCAAGGAGGCTCAAACTCCGGGAAACACATGATCAAGACCATCAAAGAAGCTGCCGTGGAGGAGTATCTCACTCAAAGCATGCTGGAGATTAGCGGCTCTTCCACTATGGAAGATAAACAGGCACGCTTTGACGCACTTTGTGAATCTACTGAGGTGGAAACCTTCATTGCCCAGGCCCAGAAGAGTTATAGCGTTATCTTC
>JALNWR010000112.1 GCA_023230795.1 Candidatus Cloacimonadota bacterium | reverse complement strand
CTGGAATCATGAATCTTAACTGCCAAAAGTATAAACTGAAATACATAGGCATAGATGATAGCTAAGATACTATCATTAAGTTCATTATCAAAAGAGTGACTCGATATTTTGGGGGAATGCCAGCAAAATCCGCATATCATCTGCCCTTCTGAAAGAAATGCCCCTGTCTGCATGGATACAGAAAAATAGCCGGCGCTGTCCTGCTTGACAAACCTGAGCACATAGATATTTTGGCATCTATGAAGGAAAGTTATGGATAGCACAGGACTTGACAACAATCAGATCATTGCACTCGTGGATTGCAATAACTTTTACGTGTCTTGCGAGCGGGTCTTCAATCCGCGTCTGCACAATATCCCTGTGGCTGTGCTATCCAACAACGACGGCTGCATAGTCTCCCGCAGCAATGAGATCAAGGCCTTGAATATTCCCATGGGTGCTCCCGGTTTCAAATATGAAGCCTTGATCCGCAAACACAAAGGCGAGCTGCTGTCTTCAAATTACGCTTTGTATGGCGATCTCAGTTCGCGGGTGATGGATGTGCTCAGCAAGTTTTCCCCGGAGCTGGAGGTTTACTCCATAGATGAAGCTTTTTTGGGCCTTACCGGAGTGCGGGAGGCGGATTGGGAAGATTGGGGGCGTCGGCTCAAGCGCACGGTACATCGCTATACCGGCATTCCGGTCTCAATCGGGATTTCGAAAACCAAGACCCTGGCCAAGATCGCCAACCATCATGCCAAAAGGATAGCTGCCTATCGGGGTGCCTTGTGTATATTGGATGAGAATCGCATTGAGCAGGCTTTGAAACGCATCGTAGCTGGCGATATCTGGGGAATTGGCAGACAGTATGAGAAGTTTCTCAGGCAAAATAAGATAGAAACCGCCTTGCAGCTGCGCGATGCGGACGACACCTTCATCAAGCACTATATGACGGTGATGGGGCACAAGACCGTCCTGGAGCTCAGGGGCTATGCCTGTATAGATATAGATGAAGCCCCCAGGGCCAAGCGGAGCATCGTGACCTCAAGGTCTTTTAGCAGGCAAGTCTCAGATTTGAGCGAGCTGGAAGAGGCGGTCTCCACCTATGTGACCCGCAGCGCTGAGAAGCTGAGGCAGCAGAAATCGGTGGCCGGGCACATGATGGTCTTCCTCTCTACAAACCGCTTCAAAGAATCTCCCCAATACAACAACTCCATATCCGGCAGCCTCTTTCCGCCCACTGCCTATACGCCGGATATGATTCAACAGGCCCTGGAGCTCTTGAGAGAGCTGTGGTTGCCCGATTTTGAATATAAAAAGGCCGGGGTGATGCTCACCGACATCATTTCGGAAGAGGATATCCCGCTGAGCTTTTTGGAGACTAACTATCTGGACGACAAGCGCGGGGAGCTGATGCGCGCCTGTGATAGATTGAACCGCCTCTATGGCCGGGACACCGTGCGATATGCCAGCAGCGGAACCACCAAAGCCTGGCAGATGAAGCAGGCCAAGCTCAGCCCCAGCTATACCACCCGTTGGAAAGACATCCCCAAGGTGAAGTGATGGCTTACACTCTTAAAGCACCGGTTTCAGTCAGCATCAAGATCCAGCGCAGTGAATTCATCGCCTTTCTCTTCCCGGTGGAAGATGCCCAAGCCGTGCAAAGCATACTGCATCAGCATCAGCAGGATTACAGCGATGCCACCCACAATTGCTATGCCTACATCCTGGGTGAAGATTCGCAGACGCAGTATTACTCTGATGCCGGCGAACCCGGAGGCACGGCCGGAAAGCCCATCCTGAACAGCCTGCTGCGAAATGAGCTCACGGGAGTACTGGCCATAGTAACCCGCTATTATGGAGGAATCAAGCTGGGCGTAAAGGGCCTCATCGATGCTTATACCGCCAGCACGAGCATGGCCATAGAAAGCGCAAAACTGCTGCCCTATCAAAACTATCAGCATTACCGGATAGATGTCGAATACAGCTGCCTGGATATCATCCGGCATCAAACTCAGAGCCTGCAAGGAGAAGAGGAAAAAGCCGAGTATGGCGAAAGAGCCTTGATCACAGTAAAAGTCCCAGTTTCATCAGCCGCACAGTTTTCAGAATTATTAGATGGCTACAAAGGGCTGGGTAGATTAGATTATCAAATGGAGGAATAAAAATGAAAAAGATATTGTACCTGAGTATGTTATTAGTTTTTGGCACTCAGCTGTTTGCTGCCGGGATCACGATCCTGAGCAGTGAAACCGGTGCCAGGCTCGATTTGCAGGAGCTAAGCCAGGATTTACAGAGTTATGATCTTATCTTCTTTGGCGAATGGCATGGCGAGAAGCCTCTACACGGCTTGCAAAGAGAGCTACTGGAAGTATTACTGAAATCAGAGCGCAAGCTCATCCTCTCCTTTGAGATGTGGGAGCGCCAGAGCCAGGAATACGTAGATGCCTTTCTGGCAGACAAGATCTCGGAAGAGGAATTTGTGAAGAAAAGCGAGGCCTGGCCAAATTATGAGGATTACCAGCCCTTGATCCACCTTGCCAAAGAGCATAAGCTGCAAGTAGTGGCGGCCAATGTCCCCCGCCCTTATGCCAGCCGCACGGCCAAAGAAGGCTGGGATTTTACCAAGGAACTGCCCCCGGAAGAAAGAGCCCTCATTGCAGCCAAACTCACCGCTCCGGAAGACGACTACCGCAAGGCCTTTTTTCAGACTATGGGAAGCATGAGCGGCCATCCCATGAAAGCAGAAAGTCTGCAGAGGATGTATGAAGCGCAGTGTATGAAAGATGACACCATGGCAGAAAGCATCGCTATAGCTTTGAAAGAAAGCCCCAAGGCCATGCTGCTGCACTTCAATGGCGATTTTCATTCCCGCAGCTTTCTGGGCACAGTATCCAGAGCGAAAGCTGCCATGCCGGAGCTGAAGATAGCCGTGTTGAGTCCTCTTATGGTGGAAGAAATAGATGAATTCAAGCTGGATAAAGAAGCGGCTTCTGCCGGAACTCATATTATGCTGATGCAGGACCTTGCGAAGGAGGAAAGTCAATGATCCGCAAAACTGTACATGCAGGCACCTTTTATCCCCGTTTTGGAGAGCAAATCCGTACTCAGATCGAATCCTGGATCGCTGAAGCCAGTCCTGCTCCGGAAAGTGAACGCTGTCTGGGCTTGCTGCTTCCTCATGCGGGCTATGTATATTCGGGGCGCTGCGCCTGTCTGGGTCTGGCCTCCATCGCCAAAGAATCTCTGGATGCGGTGATCGTGCTGCATCCCTCACATCAAAGCAACCACTTCGATTTCAGCGTTTCCCCTTTTGGTGAATATGAGACTCCTTTGGGCAATCTGCAATTGGATACCGATATCTACGCTCAGATCAGCCCTCAGGCCTCGCAGGATATCAATCTGGATTATCACCGGCTGGAGCACTCTTTGGAGATACAGCTTCCGCTGCTGCGCTACTTTTTCCCTGAGGTCAAAATCTGCCCGGTGATGATTGGCAATCAGATTCCAGCGGTGGCTCAGAGGTTGGCTGAGATTATGTATAGTGTGGTTTACCGTAGCAGCCGCCGGATTTTGATCTTGATATCCAGCGATCTTTCTCACTATCATGATGCTCAGACTGCACAGGACATGGACGGCCGTTTGGCGAAGCACTTTATGAATATGGATGCCTCCGGCATGTGGAATGCAAATCAAAGAGGCAAGCTTGAGGCCTGTGGCATTGGCGGGATTTTAACCCTGCTGATGCTTGCCGAGCATTATATTGCCATCGAGCCCAGGATCATTCATTACACCCATTCCGGTAAGGTATCCGGCATGAATTCGCAGGTAGTGGGTTATCTTGCGGCCAAAATAGTTCATTAAGGAGGATGTATGTTAAATGATATTCAAAAAAGGAGTCTGCTGCAGCTTGCGTATGACGTGATTTATGCCCGTCTGCATCGCAGCAAATACCATAGCCCCCAAGACCCGTTGTTTGAACAGAAAAGGGGCATCTTCGTCACCCTGCATATCGATAAAGCGCTCAGAGGCTGCATCGGTTATATTGTTGGCTACAAATCCATACTTGAATCTGTGAAGGAAATGGCGATTGCAGCTGCCTTTCGCGATCCCAGATTTCCCCCTTTGGGTCCGGATGAATTAGCCGATCTCGAGATTGAGCTTTCGGTATTAGGCGAATTGGTCTTAATCCAAGATTTTGAGGAGATTGAAATAGGCCGGGATGGCCTGTATATTCAGCATCCTTATGGCAGCGGCCTTTTGCTGCCGCAGGTAGCCACCGAGTGGGGCTGGGACCGCCAAACCTTCCTGAACCAGGTTTGCCAGAAAGCCGGCTTACCAAAATCCGCAGCCCAGGACGAAGATAGCAAAATCTACCGCTTTTCGGCGGAAATCTTCTCAGCGAATGCAGAAGAATTATCTGCAAAACAGGAAAGTCCTTGACAAAACATCTGAACAAAGTCAAACTGTAAAAAACAGTAAAGGAGTACAAGATGAAACTTGATGCAATCTTTAGTCAGATTCGTGAAGTCTTAAAAACTGGTGCCGGAGTGAAATTCTCCTTTGGCGATCCAGTCAGCGTAGGCGATCTATCCATCATTCCAGTAGCCCGGGTGGGATTTGGATTTGGTGGAGGAGGAGGCAGCAGTTCCGGTTCAAAGAAGAAAAAGCAGAAAAAGTCCGGCGAAGATCAAGAGCAAACAAAGCCTGAAGCCGATCTTGATTTTGGCGGCGGTGGCGGCGGCGGCATGAAGACCGATCCTGTGGGCATCTACGCCATCAAAGCAGACCGGATCAGATATTATCCTATCATCACCATCCGCGAGATAGTGGGCATATCTGGCTTTATCATACTGCTGCTCTTTAGAATAGGCAGATTAAGGCGAAAAGCTAAATAAGAAAAGGAAAGCCATGCTAAGCATCTTGAGCCCATCAAATTATGCACCTTTCAATATAGCTCTGGAAGAGTATATATTCACTAATTTCGAACAGAATTGCTTTCTGCTATACATCAATGAGCCCTGCATCATAGTGGGCAGATTCCAAAATACTGTCGCCGAGATAAACTACCAATGGGTGCAGGAACACGAAATCCCCGTGGTCAGACGCCTCACCGGCGGAGGAACGGTGTTTCACGATTTGGGGAATCTGAATTTTAGCTTTTTGATGCAAAACGAAGAAGGGGATACCGGCGGATTTGCCAAATATACCGCTCCCATCCTGGAAGTCCTGAACGATCTTGGCATACCAGCCCGGCTTGAAGGACGCAACGATCTTACCATCAAGGGCTTGAAGTTTTCAGGAAACGCCAAAATGGTACAAAATGGCAAAACCCTCCAGCATGGTACTATTTTGTTCTCTTCACAAGTAGATTCGCTCACTCAAGCCCTGAAGGTAAATCCCATCAAATTCACCGATAAAGCGGTAAAATCGGTAAGAGCACGAGTGACCAATGTGAGCGACCACCTGCTTTCACCTATGAAGATCAACGACTTTCTCGCTCTGGTTCGAAACAAGATTCACAGCCTCTATCCCAGTGCAAAAGACTACTCCCTCACTATTGATGACCGCTCCGAAGTACAAGCTTTGGTAGATAGTAAATACGATACCTGGGAGTGGAACTTTGGCAAAAGCCCGCAATACAACCTGGCAAACGCCATCCGCAGCAAAGGCGGAACCATAGAATTGTATCTGGATGTGTCCCACGGCATCATCACCAATCTGCAAATCTTTGGAGATTTCTTTTCCTCGCGGGATATCAAAGAACTGGAACAGGCTTTTAGCGGTACGCCCCACACCCGGGAATCCGTCCAGGAAATACTGCAATCGATAGATTATCGCTCGTATTTGGGAGAAGTGGACTTGCGTGATTTGGTGAATGGAATGCTATAGGTATAGAGTTTACATAAAAGATGATGGAATAGCATACTCATCAACTTCCGGAGTTTACATGAAAACTGTTCAGAAGACATAAAACATCCCCGTGACGGGTAGAGCTGGATAACAGGCGTCTCGCCTGCTGAGCACGGGACGTGCTCAATTTTCAAGGCCTCTGGCCTTGCTGGATACGAGACGCATCCAATCCAGCAGGCGGGCTATCATGCTCATTGAAGTCCAAACCGGCGCTAAGATCGAGGGAGACATGAAAGTTTATGTAGCCGGTTTTAACTCCAATTCAATCCGTTTGGGTTTCATCCGTCAAAATTGGTGGATAAGGCTGGGCTGGGTTAGCCAGCTTCAACTCTAAACAATCATCTTTCATGTAAACTCCAAACAATCATTTGGGGAGCCAAAACTGGGGCGCCGAACTCCGATTCGGCTGTGGCGGGAGGGATGGTTTGCAGTATTGGTGGACTGGTTTCGCTACGGGGGAATCGGAGCTTTCCTCCCTGAAGCTCCGGGGAGAAGGCCAGGCAATATTCGCTGGCATTCCCCCAAAATATCGAGTCACTCATTTGATAATGAACTTAATGATAGTATCTTAGCTATCATCTATGCCTATGTATTTCAGTTTATACTTTTGGCTGTTAAGATTCATGATTCTAGCATTAATGTCCTTCCAATCCGAGTCCCATCGGGACGGCATTTTAGATAGCAACCTACATCTACACAAGGCTATAGAGTCCTGTAGGGACGGCATTTCAGATAGCAAACACCGACCAGTCCATAATCAGACTCTCGTAAAATGGGGGAATGCCTGGCAATATTCGCACTTGACAATTCCTGCAGTATCGCAGAATTTGGGAGCACTACACAATAATCACGATGAGGATATCCTGGAGCCTACTAAAGATCAGACTCCGGATAGAAAGTACTGGCAAGAAGCTTTGTGGATAATGCCAGGGAAAAAAGGAGAACACAAGATGAGGAATATAACTTTATACCTGCTATGCCTCTTGATGGCTATGCTGATGATGTCCTGCAGCAAAAACAAGATTGAGGATCAGCCTGTACCCGGCGCAGAAACCGTAGAGACCAATGCTGATGCTGCGCAGGGCTCGGTTGCCGCTGATGAATTGCCCGAAAAGCTTCCTGTAGAGTTATCTGGCACTCCCGTCAAGGCGGAGGATCAGAACAACGATATTACTTTTAAGCTATGGGCTTTGATAGACCGGGAAGGGGAAAACACTTTCTTTTCCGGATACAGCATAAATACCGCCCTGGCCATGGTTTACAATGGCTCGGCTGGCAATACCGCCAAGGAAATGGCTGCCGTAATGGGCTATGACTTTGAGCCTGAAAAAGCCCATCCGATTTTGACCAAAATGCAAGCAAAGCTGAACGAAATGAAAGCGGGAGAGCAGGCTGAAGTAAAGGTGGCCAATGCCATTTTTACCGCCAAACAGAGCCAGGATCGGCTTTTGCCCAGATATCTTGATCTGCTCCGGAAAGAGTATCTTGCACCGCAGCACAGCCTGGACTTCAGCCAGGGCCGGGAAACCGCAGATTTCATCAATAAATGGGTGGAAGAGAATACCAATAAACGCATCAAAGACATGGTGACTGCCGAGCAGGTAGAAAGTAGCAACAACGGCCTCTTTCTGGCCAATGCCATCTATTTCAAAGCCGCGTGGGCCCATCAATTTGCCAAATACTCCACTCGTGAAGATACCTTTTACATTAGCTCTGCCATGAGAGAGGAAGAATCCATCCCCATCGACATGATGCAGATCAAAGCCAGCTTCCCTTATGCGCGGCTTGAGGGCTGTCAATTGCTGGAGATGCCTTACAAAGACCCCGAATATGCCATGCTCTTTGTCTTGCCGGATGAGATCGAAGGCTTCACCAAAGACCTGAGTGTAGAGACCCTGCAAAAATGGCAAGATGCGCTCAGCAGACCCATGAAGGTCGAGACCTATATCCCGCGCTTCAAAATGGAGCATAGCCTGGACAAGCTGGCGGAACTCTTTCTCAGCATGGGCATGAGAGACGCCTTCCACCCTGCAAAGGCAGACTTTAGCGGGATCATGAAATACTCGGCCAGCGCCAATCTCTACATCTCGGATATAGCACACAAGGCCTTTTTGGAGATCAAGGAAGAAGGAACAGAGGCCGCAGCAGCCACCGTGGTGGGTATGGCTACCACTTCCATGCCCCCGCCAGAGCCTGAAATGCCTGTATTCAGAGCCGATAAACCCTTCCTCTGCCTGATCCTGCACAAACCGGACAATACCATACTCTTTGCAGGCAAGGTGGTGAAACCGGAGCCGGCTGAGAAGTAAGGCTTGATAGAACGCGGATCGAACGGATCGAACGGATTTGCGCGGATTTTTTGGGGCTTGGTGTG
>JALNWR010000111.1 GCA_023230795.1 Candidatus Cloacimonadota bacterium | reverse complement strand
CCGGAGCGTCCCCGCTTTATGATCTGTATGCTGTTGATGCGGGAAAGTCCCAGGTTTTTGGCCAGGGCCTTGCGGCTGATCTGCTTTTCCCAAAAGAGGGTGCCACGCTCCCAACTGCTCATGCCCTGGGTCTGGGGTTTGATATTCAGCCAATTGGCCGCTCCTTTTTCGGTGGAAAGGTCATATTGATCTGCCTGGGGAATGCAGGTGCTACCGCTGAGATGTGGGATAAAGCCGCCATTCCAGATCGCTTGAGAAGAATCGGTCTTGCCTCCGCAACTGCTGTGATAAGTGGCATCAGCTACACGGTCTGTAGTGATCAAGATCTCGGCAGCGGTCTGCTCTACGGCCTCTTCTATGGCAGCATTGCGTTGATATCTACCTTTATATACCTGGCAATGGGTGCCATTGCACAGATCGTAACCGTCTTTAGTATGGCGGTTATACAATAGCAAATTCACGGCATGGGTTCTGGCAGCTACGGCTTGGGCTTTGAGGGCTTCGGCAGGGCTGTAATTGCCAATCTCATTGGGCACCACTCCTGCGATGTACTCCTCCAGAGGTAAAAGCTGATTTAGCACCAGTCTGTCTTCCACTACCTTGAGCCTGAACTCTCCATCATAGCAAAGACCGTCTATCCAGAGCTGGTCTGATATAATCTTCAGCGGGCTTTCCAAGAAGTAACTTTGTCCGCTAAGACCTTTCAGAGAAACTGTGGCATTCCCTATTGGTATTTGCTGAATATCTTTGGGAGCAAGGCCCAGAGCCTCGGCATACTTTTGAGCACGAACGATATCGCTGAAGCTTTCCGGGCGATAGTAGATGCTTTCCTGCTTTAAGATCAGGCGATCGTCTTCCCAGGAAAAATACTCTCTTTGTACACAGTCATTGGGGTGTTCTGCACGGCCTTCTTCAATCCTGTCTATGAAGCCATAGCGATTTTCCAGCTCCAGGGTAGTCATAGCGATATCCAGTTTGCCTTGCGCATTGTGATGAAAGAGCTCAGATACATCGCTGATATCCATGGAGTCTGCCTCTATGCTCAGGTTCAGCCCGGAGCTAAGATTTATCTCCAGATAAAGGGTCCCATCTCTGAACTCAGCCGCAATCAGCAAGCTGCCGATAAAGAGCAGGATCAGAAGGCTTTTTCGCATCATTGTACAGGAGAGCCAGGGGAGCCCCCATCCGATAAAACCAGATGCAGACCATCCTCATCATGGGCTGCCAGGATCATGCCATTGGAGACTACTCCTCTAATTTCACGGGGCTGGAGATTCACGAGCATGGTAACCGTTTTGCCGATTAGCTCTTCGGCCTTGTATGTCTGGGCAACTCCTGCTACCAATTCCCGCTGTTCAAAGCCCAGGTCAACCTTCAGATGCAAAAGTTTATCAGTCTTAGGCACGGCTTTAGCTTCCAGAACTTTGGCCAGGCGCAGATCGAGGGCAGAAAACTGCTCAAAGCTGATCTGCTCTTTCACCGGTTCATAGGCCTTCTGGGGCTTGTCATTGGCTTTGGTATGGAGTTTGTCAAGCTGAGCCTGAATTTCTTCGTCTTCGATCTTCTTAAGAAGGGGCTTGAACTCTGATAGCTTAAAGTCTCTGTTTACAAAAGCATCGTCCCAATGCAGCAAGTCTGGCAGAGACATCATTTGTCTGAGCGCTTGCATGTGTTTGGGCAGTATGGGGGAGAGGGCTACACAGATGCGTTGCAAAAGGGCAGCGCAGACCCAAAGGGTTTGTTTCACCTTTTCTCTATCGGTTTTGATCTGCATCCAGGGCTTTTGTTCTTCAAAGAAGCGGTTGCCGGCTCTGGCTATATCCATGATCAACCGGGTATTGCGTTTCACCTGATAATCTTCGTAGGATGCAGCGATCTCGGCCATGGTATTATCGGCCTGTGTAAGCACTGCCTGAGCATCCTCATCCAGGTTAACCTGCTCGATGATGGAATCAAAATTATTGGCCGCAAAGACGAAAACTCGATGTCCCAGATTGCCCAGCACGTTATTCAGCTCTCCATTGATCTTTTGCTGGAAGTCTTTGAGGTTAAAGTCAGCATCCTGACGTTCTGGTGCATTGCTGGCCAGATAGTAACGCAGGTATTCGCCATCAAAATCCTGCACAAATTCATCCACCCAAATAGCCCAATTGCGGCTGGTGGAGATCTTATCGCCTTCCAGATTCATAAATTCATTGGCGGGGATATCATGCGGGAGGCAGTAGCGGGTGTTTTGCCCCATCAGCAAAGCCGGCCAGATCAAAGCGTGGAAGATGATGTTGTCTTTGCCGATAAAATGAACCATACGGGTTTCCGGATCCAGCCAATAGTCCTTCCAGAGCTCTGGCTTGCCGATCTTTTTGGCCCATTCCACAGTGGATGAGATATAACCGATGGGGGCGTCAAACCATACATACAGCACCTTGCCTTCTGCTTCGGGCAAGGGCACGGGCACTCCCCAGCTGAGGTCCCGGGTGATGGAGCGCTCGATAAGGCCCTTCTTCAAAAGATTGAGCATGAAGTTGCGTACATTTTCCTTCCAGTAGTCCTTGTGGGCTATCCACTGGGTGAGTTGATCTGTAAAATGCTCTAACTGGATGAACCAGTGTTTGGTTTCGCGAATCTCCGGTTCATTGCCACAAATCTTGCATCTGGGGCTTTTCAGCAAGGTGGTCTCATAGGTCTGTCCACACTTGTCGCATTGATCTCCCCTAGCTCCTGTGCTGCCGCACTTTGGGCAGGTTCCTTCTACATAGCGGTCTGGCAGATAGCGGGCATCATGCTGGCAATAGAACTGTTTGGTAGTTTTGGCTTTGATATGACCATTGGCATACAGATCGGAAAAGAACTGCTGTGCCAGCTCATAATGTTCATCCCGGGCTGTGCCGGAGAAGTTGTCAAATTCGATGCCGATGCCGTCAAAGGCGGATTTGATGCTATCATGATAACGCTTTACCACTTCAATGGGCTTAATCCCTTCTTTGTCGGCAGAGATTGAGATGGGTGTGCCGTGTTCGTCTGTGCCGCAGATATAGATCACGTCTTCACCTTTGAGGCGCAGGTAGCGTACGAAAATGTCAGCAGGCAGATAAGCTCCGGCCACATGACCTACATGCAGCTTACCATTGGCATAAGGCAGAGCGCTGGTAACGATGTATTTCATTTATTCTCCAAAAAATTCCTGATGTAAGAGGACGAGAGTTTTTGCTACCTGCTGAGTAGGTAAGATCAATTCCAGGCTCCGTTCTCCGTGTGAAATGCGTTTGATATCTATAGTCTGGGTAAGCTTCAATACTCTGGCCATAAAGGCAGGGTCTGCAGCCAGGCCAAGTCCGATCAGGATTACAAATCCCCAATTATGATCTTTAGAAAGCTCATCGTAGCCTGATTCTGTCAGAAGGTAATCGATCTCAGACTCATATTTGTCCTCAATATACAGCTCTAGCGCCTCGCCCTGCACGGTTATCTTAAAAACCTCATTTTGCCATTTATTGAGCAAGGTATGAGCTTTTTCGTCAAGGGGGATCAGGTATCGTAAAATGTTTTCTTTGTGGGCGATGGCGGTTACTTGGATTGTTTCCATAGTTTTGTCCTTGGGGCTTTCTTCGTTTTTGATCATGGTTCCTGGTGCAAAGGTGAAAGATGATTTGACCTCCACAGGTACTTTGTATTTACTGGCAAATTCCACCGCTCTGGGATGCAAGACTTTGGAGCCGTTATAGGCTAAGGCCAGCATATCCATAAAGCTGATTTCAGGTAGCAACCTGGCATTGCGAACTATTCTGGGGTCTGCACTATAGACTCCTGCCACATCGGTATATATCTCACAATGCTGAGCCTGTAGATAACAAGCCAGAGCCACTGCAGAGGTATCAGAGCCTCCGCGTCCCAGGGTGGTGATTTCCTTGGCCGTGCTCACTCCCTGAAATCCTGCAACGATCACTATCTTGGCTTTGTTCAATTCTTCATGAATGCGGAAGGCATTTACTTTCAATATCTTGGCATTGCCATGGTGGTCATCTGTGATGATGCCGCTTTGAGAACCGGTAAAGGAGATGGAGGGAATCCCCTCTTCCAGAAGAGCAAGTGAGAGCAGCGACATAGATATTCTCTCACCGGCTGTGAGCAGCATATCCATCTCTCTGCGGGATGGGTGGGAAGTAATCTCATGAGCAAGGCCGAACAGGCTGTCTGTAGTTCTGGCCATAGCAGATACTACCAGTACCAATTGATCGCCTTGATGATACTCTTGGGCCAGTTTTTTGGCGATAGCCTGAATCTGCGGCACACTGCCCACCGAACTGCCGCCAAATTTCTTTACTATAATCCCCATCTAAGCCTTAATTGCCGCTCGCAGTAGATTTACAAAGAGGGGATGGGGACGGTGCGGACGGGATTTAAATTCCGGGTGAAATTGCACTCCAAGATAAAAGTCATTGGTCGGATACTCCAGGATTTCCACCATGTCTCCGCTTTCTGATACTCCGCTCAGGCAGAGTCCTGCATCGATCATGATTTGCCGGTAGTCATTATTAAATTCATAGCGGTGTCGGTGCCTTTCACTGATTTTCAGACTGCCGTAAGTCCGATGAGCCAGGCTGCCTTCGCTCAGTTTGCAGGTGTATGCGCCCAAACGCATGGTTTTGCCCCGTTGCTTCTGATTGGACAGGCCTTCCATCAGCCGAATCACGGGCTGAGCTGAGTTTTCGTCAAATTCAGTGCTATGCGCCAGGTCTATCTTGCAGACGTTGCGGGCAAATTCTATCGCCATTACCTGCATGCCCAGGCAAATACCCAAAAGCGGGATGTTCCTGGTTCTGGCATATTGGGCGATGGCGATCTTGCTATCAATGCCATGAATGCCAAAACCTCCCGGGATAAGGATGCCATCGATGCCGGAAAGCTCTTTGTCAAGTCTATTCCTATCAAAGACTCTCTC
This sequence comes from Candidatus Cloacimonadota bacterium, assembly GCA_023230795.1. Lineage (GTDB taxonomy): Bacteria > Cloacimonadota > Cloacimonadia > Cloacimonadales > Cloacimonadaceae > UBA5456. The sequence goes on along the minus strand of JALNWR010000111.1, from coordinate 3,343 downwards.
CGAATCTACCCAAGTGATAATGATCTTTTTCTTGAGCTTTGCGGCAGCATGATATAGAGCTTCCACTATGCTTTTATATGCATCCTGATGTCTGATGTACTTTCCGCACACTGCTATCTTGACTGAGTCTTCGCTATGTTTGCGATTGTCCAGAAATTCCTGCCAGTGAGAGAGATCGATAGGGCGGGTTTCCATTTTAAAATGCCGGCAGATAATCTCTGGCAGATTGGCCTTATTATAGTTCATGGGGATTTCATAGACGCAGTTTACGTCGATGGCATTGATCACACACTCTTTGGCCACATTGGTAAAAAGTGAGATCTTGGAATATATTTCATCCCCAAATTGTTTTTCACTACGGCAGAGCAGGATATCCGGCTGAATCCCGATTTCCCTGAGTTTGTATGCACTATGCTGGGAAGGCTTGGTTTTCAGTTCTCCGGCGGATTTGATATAAGGCACATAAGTAAGCAGGATGTTCAAGGTGTTTTCATTGCCCAAATCGAGATGCAATTGGCGAATGGCCTCCAAAAAAGGCAGACCTTCGATATCGCCCACAGTACCGCCGATCTCGGAGATCACAAAGTCATTGCCTTCGGCCTGTGCTGTGATGCGCCGCTTGATTTCATCCGTAACATGGGGAATTACCTGGACAGTATTGCCCAGGTAAATTCCCTTTCTTTCGTTTGTAAGGACGCTTTCATAGACTTGTCCGGCACTGCAGCTGCTTTCGCGGCTGCAATCCTGATCTACAAAGCGTTCATAATGTCCCAAGTCCAAATCGGTCTCGGCTCCATCATTGGTAACAAAAACCTCTCCATGCTGGAAGGGGCTCATGGTCCCGGGATCCACATTCAGGTAGGGATCAAACTTTTGCAATACTACCTTGTAGCCCATGGATTTTAACAGCAGCCCGATGGAGGCTGTGGCTATCCCCTTGCCCAAAGAGGATAGCACCCCACCCATTACGAAGATGTATTTTGCCACTTATCTTCTCCTTAGACCATTGATTTGAGTTCGTCTAAGGACTCTTTGATGGCATTAACTGTGTAGGCCAGGTCTTCATCTGTATGTCTGTAGCAGATGTAACCGTGGTGATAGGGCTGCAGGAAGACCTTGCGACGGATGAGCTCGGTATAGAATTTCACTCTGAGCTTTTTATACAGGCCTTCATCATCTCTGAAGAAGGTGATAAAAGGCATCCAGGGGGCGCCACTGAATTCCACCGGCATCCCGGAATCTGCGATCACTTTATTCACGTCGGCGGCAAATTTTTCGCCTTTGGCTGCGACCACGTCCAGGACCTTGTCTCTTTGCAAAATCTCAATGGTCTTCAAGGCTGCTACGATGCTGTCGCTATTCGGGAAGAAGGTGGAGGAGAGAAACACATCAGTGGCCAGAACCTTCATATACTCTTCTTTACCTACCAAAGCAGCTACAGCGTAACCGTTGGCCATGGCTTTCCCGACAGTGGTGAGATCCGGGGTTACTCCCAAATACTCTTGAGCACCGCCCAAAGCTACTCTAAAACCAGTACGAATCTCATCAAAAATGAGCACACATTCATACTTGTCGGCCAGTTTACGCACGCCTTCAAGATATCCAGGTTTCGGCATTTCTACCGCAGAACCCAGAGGGTGACCTATGGGCGTGATGATGATGGCGGCCATATCACCTTTATTTGCCTTCAGCAAGTCTTCCAGTTTCTGAAGATCATTGTAGGGGAATTCCAAAACATCTTCATATAGCTTCTCAGGGATTCCACCTTTTACTTCCACACACCAGTCGTGCCAGCCATGGTAACCGCAGCGGGCTATCTTGGTTTTGCCGGTATAAGCCCGGGCCACGCGAATGGCGATAGTAGTGGCATCAGAGCCAGTCTTGACCAGAGATACCATCTCGCAAGAAGGAATAATCTCTTTGAGCTTGAGCACCAAATCATTCTGGATCGGCTGGGTCAAAGAGAAGCAAAAGCCCTTTTCATTTACCTGCTTTTGTACCGCTTTATCGATCTCTTCTTCCCGGTAACCGATGATGATCGGTCCATAAGCACAAAGATAGTCTATGTATTCGTTACCATCGACGTCGGTGATGCGTCCACCTTTGCCGTGTTCAAAATAAATCGGGTATTCGCCTTGCACGAAGTTGTAAGGACGACGGATGCCGGCCACTGCACCAGGAACGCTTTTTAACGCTTCCTCATACATTGCCATGCTTTTATCGAGTTTGAGTTTTTTTGCCATGTTTATTTCATCTCCCATAAAGTTGCAATTCCCATTCCTCCGCCGATGCAAAGCGAGGCTAAGCCTTTTTTGTTGCCACGGCGTTTCATTTCATGTAATAGAGTAACAATGATACGAGCTCCACTGGCACCGATGGGATGTCCCAGTGAGATAGCTCCACCATTGACGTTTACGATATCGAGATTCAATTTTCCCAGACCTTCTTCTTCCAGGCCTTTGAATACTGAAAGTGACTGTGCGGCAAAGGCTTCATTCAGCTCTGCCAGCTCTACTTCACCCAGCGACCATCCGCTCTTTTTCAGAACTTTCTTGATTGCAGGTACAGGGCCATAGCCCATGATGGCAGGATCTACGCCGGCCGATGCGCTCTGCACGAACCAGGCCAGAGGAGTAAGGCCCAGCTCTTTGGCCTTGTCTTCACTCATAACCAGGAGCAAAGCTGCGCTGTCATTGATTCCGCTGCTGCTTGCTGCAGTGACTGTACCATCTTTTTTGAAGGCAGGACGCAATTTTCCCAGACCTTCTACGGTCACACCGGCGCGGGGCATTTCGTCTTTATCCACCACGATCGGCTCGCCTTTGCGTTGGGGGATGGATATTGGCACGATTTCATCTGCAAAACGACCGCTTTTTTGGGCAGCTTCAGTTTTGTTTTGAGATTTCGTGGCAAATTCATCCTGCTGTTGCCTGGTCAGATTAAACTTTTCGGCCAGATTTTCGGCAGTAACGCCCATGTGATAGTCGTTGAAGATATCAGACAAACCGTCACGGATCATCAAATCCATCATGGTTTTGTCTCCCATGCGAGCGCCCCAGCGGGCATCTTTGAGGACGTAAGGGATCTGGCTCATATTTTCAGTGCCTCCGGCAACGACGATTTCAGCCTCTTCACAGGCTATCATCATAGCAGCCAAAGATACTGCCTTCATGCCGCTTCCGCAAACTTTATTCACGGTATAGGCTGGCACATAATCCGGAATTCCGGCATGGATGCTGATCTGACGGGCAATATTTTGCCCAAGGCCAGCTCCACAAACGTTGCCGACGATCACTTCGTCGATGTTTTCCGGTTTAACACCGGTTTCAGCAAAGATTGCTTG
>JALNWR010000110.1 GCA_023230795.1 Candidatus Cloacimonadota bacterium | reverse complement strand
GATAATGAACTTAATGATAGTATCTTAGCTATCATCTATGCCTATGTATTTCAGTTTATACTTTTGGCAGTTAAGATTCATGATTCCAGCATTAATATCCTTCCAATCCGAGTCCCATCGGGATGGCATTTTAGATAGCAACCTACAGCTACACAAGGTTATAGAGTCCTGTAGGGACGGCATTTCAGATAGCAAACCCCGACCAGCCCATCATCAGACTCTCGTAAAATGGGGGAATGCCAACTATGCAAGTGCTTGACAATAATGCTTGAGATCAGCTTTAAACATATATAGTGTGTGGCAAAGACCTGCCGAGAGGTGGTCTTCAAAAAACATGAATAGCTCTAAGAGTAAACGAAAGCTAAAAGAGAAAGGAGTAAGCAAGATGTTTGATATAAAAAGAGTGATTTTCACTATGCTTATCGTGCTAATATGCGGATTTGCATATTCCCAGAGCGGCTACGTATTTTCTATGGAGCCAGTCTCTGAGTTTTCTGAATACTTTGCATCCAATTCCATTTTTTTATGCTCCGATAAAAGTGTGGTGACAATAGGGGAGTATGATAGTATGGACTCGTACAATCCTTCCAGATTATGGTTTCATGACTCGGTAATTATCAAACTGGATCCAGCGGGGAATCTGTTCTTTATGCCCTGGACTGATTATCATTCAATTATTGGAGTAGATATTGACGCAGAGGATACTGTGACCTATATGAGCAGATATAGTTACAACAATATTCTATTGATGAGTGTGGATAGTGATGGGGTGACCGCTCCCATAGCTGATGCGGTTAGTTTTCCCAACAAGGTAATAGCCATCAATAAGGCGCTGCGCACTCCAAACAATGAAATTGTAGCTGTGGGCAAGGTATTCCAAGGTTATAATCCTCAGACATCATCTGCAATATATGTCCGCTTTTCAGCCACGGGAGAAGTTTTAACCACAGCTCTCTGGCCAATTTTGCAAGAGAGCCTTCCTGGTCTGAATGCAGAAGCTTATGATCTGGCTCTGATGGATAATGGCAATATCCTGATTGCCTGTAGATTTGCCCCCTATAATGGCTCTATACTGGAAACTCAGCCGGATGGCACTATAGTTAATCAGTATGACATACCTGGAGAGAATCAATCTTTTAATATTGTTATATGCCCAGAGCCTAACAAGCCATCATACATTATAGCTTATCGAATGGGCGCGTATCCTGATTATAGCATTCACATCGATAGATTTGAAAACACAGAATTTGAGCCTCTCTTTACCATAGCTAACACTTATCTGCAAGATATAAATTCAATGATACTTGGGACGGATAATATCTATCTATGCGGTTATTCGAGATATGCTGGGACTTATGGAGCTGGGGTTTTACTAAGTATGAACTATGATGGAGCAATCAACCGGTCATGGGAGCAAGAAGGAGATAACATCTGCCACGCCATGCCTTGGGAGGCGGGCATTTATTCCCCATCGCCGGGGATACTTGCGCTCGACGACGAAGGATGCATCTATTGGGCTTGGGGCAATAGAGGAGCACAGGTAATCACCAAGCTCTTGCCCAATGGACAATTGCCAATAGATGATGAGGTCCAGGCTCCTCCGCTAAACATCATTTCCGCATATCCAAACCCGATGAAAGATGAAATCACCATCAAGATCAACCAGGACGATTTGTCTCCAGCCGCTGAAAACAAACTAAACATCTTCAATATCAATGGTCAGTTGATACGCTCTCTGAAACTGACTAAAGATGAAACTGTATGGGACGGTAAAAACAGCGGGGGAAAACCCTGTCCCAAGGGGATATATCTGCTGCGCTACCAATATGGCACAAGCCATGTAACTAAAATTTGTAAAACCCGTTAGGTGAAAATATTGAAACGTTTCAGAACAGTCTTGTTCATTCTCCTGATTTTTCTATCAGCTTGTCAGAAACATTCTACTAAACCGGATTTGCCGGATATTGTACCCTGGACCAGGGTTGAATGCTTCGACACTCAGCCGATATTTGCCCTTTTCACAAGCAGCGGCAGTACTGAACTGCGTGTGGTCAGCACCGACAAATACGGTTATCTGCATAAGGGTCACACAGCGGGTGATTTTATCCTGACTTCTCTGGCTGAATCAATTTCGTTTGCGTGAATGCCTGCGTTCAATACTGGATTAATACTGGATGAACTGGATGAACTGGATGAATCACTATAAAGAGTCACCCAAAACTGCAAATGGGCGTCGGTGTGACAAATGGGGATAAGGCTTTGATTGGTGCGGACTTATATTGGACTGGTTTTAGACTGTGTCACACCGAGCTTTGGACGTATTTGGACGTTTTCTGATCACCGTTTCTGCAAATTTGCGCTGTTTTTGGACTGCTTTCGGAAATCCATGTTTTACAGTGAATTAGCCCCTAAACGTAAACTCGCAACTGGACAGCAAGTGTGCCGAGCAGGTAAACGTCTCTAGTCTGATCATGGTCTAATATAAGAGTCGGGTAGTCTATATTGATGGGCTCCAGCAACAGGCTTCTCTTTGTATGATCAAACTTTACACGTTTGAGAGTGATGCCTCCATCGACCCGGACGGCACAGACCAGGTTTTCCACCTTATCCCATTCAGATGTCTTATATATCAACACTATATCGTCATTCATGATCTGCGGCTTCATACTGCTGCCTCGAACCATGAAGGCCATGTAGTTGGGAGCACCTTGCGGGATGTAAGTATTCGGTATTTCAACCTGTAAGCGATTATCCTTATCCTCGATCACTCCGTTTGGCTCCGCCACTGCTCAGGAAAAAACTAAAGTGCCCCTTTTTGCAGAAAGGACTTCCCAAGTTATTGCAGTGCAGTAACGTAGAGACCAATAACCAAATAAGGGAGGTGCTTATGAAAGCAAGCACTTACAAGCAGCAAGCAAGGGGGCAGAAAATGTCACGGTGTGACAAAAAACTCGGTGTGACACGTGTCACACCGAAGCCCAATCGGGGACGAGAGCAGTTAAGTCTATTAACCAGAATGTGTAAGAAGCGTGTCACACCGAGCGTCGGTGTGACAAAGGTAGATTTGCTCGGTGTGACATCAAAACGAGCCAGGTCTGTCACAGCGACGGTGATTCAAAGTGGCATCTATATATTGAGATTGAGTATGAGCAAGAGAAAGATCAAAGCAGTCTGGCTCACCGTAGAACGGGTGGCTGAACTGAAGGGCTGTTCCAAGAGGACTGTCTGGCGTTACATTTCAGATATGCAGTTGAAGACGCATAAGCAGTTTGTGAAGTCCGGGAGCCGGAGCGTCAATAAGAGCTTCGTGCTGACTAACCCGGAACTCTATGAACTGGAGACTGCTCACTGTGACATGAATCTTGTCACACCGAGCGAGTTCGTAGAAGCCGAGATTGAGATCGACGGCATGCAGGTAGTCAGTGCCTTGATTTATGGTTATGCGCCTGTAGGTGACGAGCCGGGAGGATCAGATGAGCTTCTATAGTGTAACATCATCCGAATATGCCCAGTTCTATAATACAGTCATTATGGGCAAGCCGGGGCCGGAGTCGGAAGCAGCTTCAACTACGCAAACCACAACCATGGTGATACCGACTGAGATGCCGGGTGCCGATGACGAGACAGATAACGATAAACAAACTATCGTATGGGAGACTGAAAGCAGTATCGAGAAGCCGATCCCAGTAAAGGGTCCGGACTTCAAGGAACGGCTGGATGATGATTACATCGATCTCAGTCCTCCGGACTATATACCATATAAGTATGAGAACGAAGCCAGGCTCTATGGTCAGTTCTGTTCTACTGTCCTTTATCGATTGGAACAATGTAAGTCCCGGGTAGAAGAGTGGCAGCAGATTACGGCAGACTTCAACAGCAAGAACCTGATCCCGGAGCTATACCAACTGGTGGGCAAACGCAGTGAACGCTCGCTGCGCATCTGGCTGGAGCGCTATCTGAGTAATAACCACGATATGTACTGTCTGCTGCATAAGAGCAAGAATCAAAGCCGGGGACGCAAGGTCAGCTTCATCGAACAGAACTACCTGCTCAACCTGCTGCTCAATCCCAACAACATCAAGATCTCCACTGCGGTAGGCAGCTTGAAAGACGCTGCCCGGAAGGGAATCCTGGAATCCAATGCCAGTGAGCCAACCTTAAGAAGATGGTGCAATGACTGGGTTACCAATAACCAGGCTATCTGGGTGCAAGCTCGTAAAGGCAGCAAGGCAGTAGCCGAGAGCATCGTCAAGACGATCATCAGGGATGCCAGCCTCCTTAATGTAGGCGATGTATGGGTAGCCGATGGTCATACTCTCGCCTTTGATATTATGAATCCCAAGACCGGGAAAGCGCAACGCATGACCATGATCATGGTCTTCGACTGGGCATCCAGATATCCGGTGGGTGCCTCGCTTGCCTTCACTGAAGATAGCCATCACATCCAGGTAGCCTTCCGAAACGGCTTCCTCAACTGGGGAGCCTTGCCCAAGATCGTCTATCTCGATAATGGCAGGGCCTTCAAGAGTAAGCTCTTCCACGAACACTGGGAAGAGCATGATCTGGAGACTGAACTCTGCGGTATCTTCCCCCGGCTGGGGATCAATGCCGTATTCGCCAAGAGCTACAATGCCAAGGCGAAGGTGATTGAACGCTTCTTCAAGACCTTCCAGGAGCAGTTTGAACGGTTCATCTCCAGCTTTAGAGGTGCATCCATCGATGATAAGCCTTGCACTCTAATGCGGAACGAGAAGTGGTCAAAGAAGCTCTTTGAAGCGCATCCTCCCACCATTGAAGAGACGATGCAGATGATCGCCTACTATGTAAGGCATATCTATGGCGAACGATCTCACTCGAGTCTGAACAACAAGACCCCCTGGGAGGTATTCAGCTCATCCAAGCTACCGGAAGACCGCATTGTGATCCCCGGCAAGCTCAACTTCATGATGCTGAGTGCTGAACGCAAGCATCTGCGCAATAACGGCATCCTGCTCGGTAAACTGATGTACTGGAACGTGGAACTAACCAACCACATCGGCAAAGATGTGATCATCCGCTACGATCTGGGAGATGCCAGATGGATACTGGTCTATGATACCAAGGACACCTTCCTCTGCCAGGCAGAACTACGCAGGACCCAGCATCCGATGATCCAGCTGGCAGAAGATCAGCCCACTTCCTTTAAAGAACTGAACAAGGAATACAAGGAGATCAAGAAGCTGCAGCGGCGCACTGAGCAACGTACCAAGACGATAGTCAAACAGACCCAGATCGTAGTCGACAGGCTGATGCTCCCCATGCGGAAGGCGCAGGCAATAGAAGCAAACCCCATGTTCAAGCAACCTGCCATGATCGAGCCACCCAAACCGGGTAGAGACGAAGCCATCAATGCGATGGAGAAGCAGATGCTCAAGAACCTGCCGCAGCTTGAACCGATCAAGCAGGATGTAACACCTACAGCACCCAAGCGGGATGCTGAGGCAATAGAGACCGCAGTCAACAGTGACCTAACAGCTAAAGTCAAGCCCAAGAGCTTTGAAGAGATGCTCAAACGGGCCGGGATCAGATAAAGGAGGATAGCTTGAAACAGAACAAACTTGTGCCAATCAACAACGTAATGGAAGCAGACGAATGCATCCGCTTCCTGCTCAACCGTCCCAAGATGGAGATGGTGGGACTGGGGATGCTCTATGGAGCACCCGGTCTCGGCAAGACAACCTATGCCCAACGGATGGCATTTCAGCGAGGTTATATCTACCTGCGGCTGGAATCCACGACCACACCCAAAGCCTTTATGGTGGCGCTCTTAAGCGCTCTGTACCGCAAGTTCCGGCTCGGTGCCATGATCCCCAGTGGAACGGCAAACAACCTGCTGCAGTTGATCCTGCACATCCTGGAAGATCACAAGGATACAGTGATCGTAATCGATGAGATCGACTATGCCTTCTCTCACGAGAAGCTGCTGGGAGCGATCCGGGACATTGTGGATGAGACTCTGACGGTGCTGATCTTAGTCGGCATGCAGGGAGCCAGGGACAAGCTCTCACAGATCAATGCCCACTACTTTGACCGCTGCAACTACTTCTATGAGTTCCAGTTCTTGAGTAAGCAGGACATCGAGATGGTTGCACGCGAAGTAATGGAAGTGGATGTCACTCCTGAGTTAGTGGAGAAGATCGACTTCAACTGCGGTGGCAACCTTCGTAAAGCCATGAAGGTTATGTATATCATTGAATCCATCTGTCAGCAATGTCCGGATGTGGATATTGCAGAAATAGACTTAGGAAGAGCGATATGAGAGAGATTATCGAGAACTTCATCAACCAGTACAACAGACCCTTCACCATAGAAGTGGTGGCAGAGATGACGGCACTGGAGATGGGCAAAGTGAAGCCAGTCATCCAGAAGCTGATCAAGGACAAGACCCTCAAGTACATCGATGCTCAGGAAGGTATCATGGTGCGCAATAACCGCTTCAATCCGGTAGTATGCTATCGGCAGAAGGGCAGCTGGCGCTTCGACCCGGCAGCCGCATCGGCTCTGCTTGATGTGATTGAGAAGGGTCAATACACCTCGATCCGATCAATTGCCCTCGCCTGTGGACGGAGCAGGCAGTGGGCTTTCGTCTATATGGAAGCCTTGGCTTCGATGGGACTACTGGGGATGAGAGACTATGTGTATGTGGTGCTGAGCCGGGAGAACATCTGTGACATCGGCATGGTGATCAAGCCCGGCATCTTAGGTGAGATACGACCTCAGCTCAGTCCCGAAGAGAGGGAACAACGTGCCATCAAAGCCCAGATCAAGCGCACGAATAAGCGCCAGAGTCACCTGCAGGAGCTTACCCTGAACTTTGAAGCGATGGGTAGTAAAGAGCGCAAGCAAGCCCTGAAAATGATCCAAAGCTACCATGCCCATCAGGTTAGCGAAGCCCGGGACAGATGGGAGCGCAATCAAGCTAAACGCCAGAAGCGCAAGAACAAGCAAAGCAATAACAGTAACAACAACAGCTAAGCAAGGAAACGGGAGACATTCTATGACACAGGAACTGCGAGAACGAAAACTACGTCGTGAGATTCATGCCATTAGGGTAAAGAAGTTCCGCTGGCTGTGGTATACACGTGCGTTACAGTGCCGGGAACGTCCAGATCCCGAATCATTTCGTATTGCCGGATGGCTTGCTCAAACTGGATCTCGGCATTCTTCAGCGCGTCAAAAGCGGCATCATGCTCGCTTTGGGAGATGTAACTATTGGCCAGCAGCACCCCGCTGTCGGCATAGTCCTTTCTGGCTTTGTTCAAGGTAATCTCTGCCATCTGCAAGGTAGCTTTGGTATTGAATAAGGTATTAGCTTGCACATAGTCCGGCTCGATGTCCGCAATGATCTGCCCCCGGGTCACTGTATCGTTTTCAGTCACGTAATACTTGACGATCTTGCCCGATACGCGGGATTTGATGGCAACCACGGTTTCGGGCTGCACCTCTCCGGTGATCTCAATCTTAGATTCGATGTTGCCATAGGCCACAGTGTGCGTGGTAGCCATCGCTGCAGGGCTTCCCGCTTTCGCGGAATCCTTGCCACAGCGGCTAAGCATTAAGCCCACGATCACAACGACCAGCAGGATTGCGATGATCACGATCCATTTGTTGCGCATAATACCTCACTCGGTGAAATAACTAATTAACTATTGCATTGCATTTTAAGGGCTGCTTTGTGTCAAATGAAAAGTTTTGCAAGGGCTCAAAGTTTTGGAGTTGCAGGTTTCAGGTTGCAGGTTTCAGGTTGCAGGTGGTAGGTGGCAGGCCTCACTCTCTTCACTCTTCACCGTTCACGGTTCCCTGTTCCCTGTTCCCTGTTCCCTAACCACTCTTAGGTGGACAAGAACTGGACAAAACGGAAACTATTTTTTGCGTCGTGGCAACAAAGGCTTGAGCAGCCTTACTTTACGGATTTGTTTCCGCTACCTGGAGTTTGGACATATATCGTAAATGGCTGTCAGCAGCTTTATCATTCCTTGTCCTCTGGCTGTTGAAAAGCGCGGTGTCTGAGTTTTAAGTCCCATCGGGAGCAGACTATTGGCAAAGTGCATCAAACGCACAGATGAATCATTAAGTGATACTGATTGGCGGGCATATCCCAATTGTTGTGTGGCTTTCAGGACGATTCGTGGTTCATTAAATTGAACAAAGAGGAAAGAGAATAAGAGGATTGATCAATGCCGGAACACCGGCTTCAGCCGGTCGGTCACGCCAGATTCATCTGGCACACTTTGTCAACGGCCAGAGTCCCCAGTCCCCAGTCTCCAGTCTCCAGTCCCTAATCCCCAGTCCGCTGAAGTCCATGCCGTCTTAAACTACAGGTAAGTAACATGATACGAGAAACGGCATGGACTCCAAAGGAGGCATTCGTAGCCTCACTAACTAAATCTTTCGGCAAACACGAATTCCGAGGTAGTTG
>JALNWR010000109.1 GCA_023230795.1 Candidatus Cloacimonadota bacterium | reverse complement strand
CTGGAATCATGAATCTTAACTGCCAAAAGTATAAACTGAAATACATAGGCATAGATGATAGCTAAGATACTATCATTAATTTCATTATCAAAAGAGTGACTCGATATTTTGGGGGAATGCCAGAAACATCACTTTGATTTACCTTCTATAGGATAGAGCCTGCAAACTCGCATCTCATTAGCTTCTTTATAGACTTTCATATCAAACACACCTGCTCCCCCACCCTATCTTTGAACTTGCTTTTAATTCGTTTTTAACTCGAGTCTACTCGAAGCTTCGAGTCAGCTCGAGTTAAAACCAAGTTAAAATCAAATTCAAGGCTGGAGCAGCGAGTGGCAGATTCGTGTAATCAGATCATCTTCCACCTGAGCGGAGCTGACATCATTCTTCCCGGTCTTTCTGAGTCGGCACTATCAGATTGAGCATAGCAAAGAGACCATCATCATCCCACCGGGGTGAGATATGGGTTACTGATTGAATCTTACGGTTTTGGACGCTGCTTTTATTGAAGAGCACCTGTTTTTCTTTAGTAGCCAGATTGTATTTGAAAAGCTTTTTCTCCTCATGCTTGTAATAGTAGATCAAGGATTTAGCCCTGCTGATATTGAAGCTATTTACTCTATCCATATTGGTCCAGAGCATACTCAGATTGTTCCGGAAATAGAACGCGCCGGTAGATGATCCCTGGGCGTCCGGTCTGGGCAGAAGATACCTGCCATCAGCCGTGAGAGCGCCCTTGCGGATGATCTCGGTGGTCACCGCTCTGTTATTGCCATCCATATCCATGCTATTCAAAAAATAATCGGAATATCCCAGTTCTGTACTAAACATATACTTGGAGTGAAAGTGGTCTATCCAGCAATCAGTCACACTGTTATCCAAGATTTCATCACCGGTGGCAAGGCTGACCACTTCGTTAGTTTGCAGGTCCAGATAAAGGGGATATCCCTCCCATTTGGCATAGTTACTCCCAGTTCTGCGCAGAAAAGCCAGATATCTGGCATCTTTGCTCAGGAAGGGTGAATAGTAAGTGGCTCCCGCAGAATCTACCAGGCATTCCTCCGCAAGGCTCAGAAGGTCTTTGCGCCAAATTTTGTCTGGAGTGCAATAGAATATGGCATCGCCCTCCGGGCTCAGGCAAAATTTGCTTCCTCCTTCCTGAATCCGGGAATCCGAGGTATTGATCTTTGACACGGTATTCGTCGCTGTGTGATAAAGGTAGAATTGATCGGACAAAAGCAAGAGGTTTCCATCCGGCAATGCCTTCATTGCTTTCAAGGTATCAAACTCTGCAGGCTGCTGAACCAGATGATAGATTCCATCCTCATCGATCCGGACTAATCTGCCTTCCGTCTCAGGTGGGACATAATCGCAGCAGCAGATTGCGATCAGGCACAGCGCAATCAGCAAAAAGAAATATAGCTTATTCACAGTATCCTCCTATCCTCTATTTCGAGCTTTCCCCAGCCGTAGATTCTGATCTTTTCGCCATCCTCTCTCACTATCAATTTGTATAGATAATAATAGCGGTAGTCATGCAAGTATCCGGAGTGCAGATCGGTGATCCCTCCGGTATCAAAATCGTATTTGCTTACTTTGAAATACCTTCCATCTGCCGGAAGGAAAATCATCTGGTCACCTTGAGCAAGCATCTGGAAGCTCCTTACAAGTCCTAGGTCGTTTGTTTCGCCGGTTTGCAGATCGTGGATATAAAGAGGATAACTGATCGAACCGTTTTCGCTTGCCATACCTGCCACATATCTGCCACTGGCACTTACCTGGAAGTTTCGGATGCTAATATTGCCAAAATCAATCGCAATCAGCTCCGAAGAGCCATCTTTACTACGCACTCTCACCTGAAATGAGTTTTCTGTTTCCCGCACATAAGTAAGATAGCTGATCAATTGCAAGTCCTCGTTGTAAAAGGCTTTATGTACGCTGTGAGAAGTGCTTTGCTCCTCCATGATCCCGGTTGCCAGATCCACCAGACAGAGGCTTTGAGAGCGGTCGATCCTGTATCCTATCAGGAAGTTACCGTGGCTTGAGAGCTGCATTTCCTTGATGGGCGTAGGACTTACGAAGGTGATATCTCCTCCGGCGAAATTGCAGCTCCAGATGCCGTCTGAATTGCAAAACCAGATCTTTTGCCGGGCGACACTATGACAGATGCCATATCCAAAACAATCTATGTTATCCGGAAGCAGCTGTTGATAGTCATACGAATCCAAGCTGCCGCGATAGAGCTTTGCCTTGCTGTAAAGCAAATAATCATCGCTAATCCATGCCGGATAACCAAAGAGGTATCGGTCCATTACAGGGATGTCATAGATGTTTACATCGCCTGCAGAGTCTATCTCCATATAGATTGAGATACTGGTCTGGGGTTCTTCATGATCTTTATCGCAAGCTGTGAAAGTCAAAGCGATGATCACAGTTAAGCATAAAAAACAGTTCTTAAGCATTCTTTGCTCCTTCTTGCATTCTCTCAAGATCGGTCTGTGCTAAGTTCTTGACGCAAATTCCATTCCATCTTTGAGTGTTGCAGCAACTTTGAGGCCGATTTGGGCACCCAAATCTATGCAATCAGCTCAAAACCGTTTGAAGTCTAAAGCGCTTGTGTAGCAAGAGAATATGTGAAACATATCTCGGCGCCTTAAACTCCAAACGGGGCTGAAACTAAGACCTTAAAAGGTCCAAGCTATATATATATTATCTATTCCATCAACAGCATCTTCCGGGTGCTGATGTAGTCTGCGCTTTGCATCCTATACAGGTAGATGCCGCTGGCAAGCGGATTGCCACGCTGATCAAGCGCATCAAACACGATGCGGTAGCGTCCGGAAGGCTGATCCCTATTTACCAGAGTTCTTACCTTCTGGCCTTTGAGGTTGTATATATCCAGGCGTACCCATCCGGCCTCCTTCAGATCATAACTGATGGTGGTAGTGGGGTTGAAGGGGTTGGGGTAGTTTGCATTCAGTGCTGTTACTGTAACAGGCTGTACTTCGTTCTCATTGGAAGTAGGCTCCAGGGTGAAGTTCAAGGTAGTGTTCTGGTTCGGAGCTACTGTGATGTTTTCCATGATGAGGTCTTTGTATCCCTCAGCGGAAGCGCTAACGGTATAGACTCCGGCAGGAAGCGACAGGCTGTATGCACCGGCGCTATTGGTAGTGGAAGACTGGCCTTCTCCCGCAGAGACTGTAGCGCCTGCAATTCCCTGGCCGTTTAGCTTGCGAACTATACCCACGATGTTGCCGCTGATCACTTCTTTGACCATGGGATTTGAGAAAGCGGGAACAGAGGTCACACCGGCTGTATAGATGGCTTTTACCGCCCATTTATAGGTGGCGTTTGGCAAACTGTTCCAGTCTTCATCGCTATGGTTTATATTGCTGATGGTCTCATCGGTGAGCAGGCTCCAGCTGCTTTCGTTGGCTTCCTGTCCCGAGATCAGTCTCCAGACCTGGTAGCCCTGCAAAGCTCTGTTTGCAGAGCGGGTGATATTCTTGGGCAGGGGAGTGCCCAGACTGGAGGTCAGGCTCGGGCTCTGCTGCATTTTGGCAGGAAGATTGGCGCGACCGGAGCTACTTGGGGTGGGGCGGCCGATTCTGCTATCTGCAGCGTTAAGTGAACCTATAGACCTGTGCAGGACGGGAGAGGCCGGCTCAAAGCTGATGCGGTCTGCAAAGTTACCTATGTAGATATTATCGATAAACCATTCAAACCACAGGCCATCATCCGCAGGAGGGTCTTCGGCATGGAAGGCAAGCTGCATCTGCAAACCGCCGTATTGCTCCAGGCCTATTGTGATGGGATATTCGTAGTTGTGGAGGCCTTCGGGTTGAGCAGCTCCATCCCAGAGCACAGTCCAGCTGGCTCCGCCATCGGTGCTTACTTTTACATAATAGTGGTCACTATTAGGCGATCCAAAGTGCAAGTAGGTCTCAAAGCTGATATGAGCATCAGGCGGGCAATTGAAGGAAGGCGTAAGCAGCCATTCATCCTGATGAGCGTAATCCCACCACAGGCCAGCTTGTTTGAGCCCTTCGGAAGGGATTATGTTAGAGGCTCCGCCAAGGTCTATAGTGCCGGAGCTGCACCAGGTAGGGAATACTCCCATGGGATTGGCATTGCCCTGGTTTGTGATTACCTGAGTCCAATCTGCAGGAGGGAAGGTGGTGGACTCAAAGCCTTCGATGATTTCGATGGCATTGGGGTCAGGGGCGTTCCAGCTTAGATTGATGGCGTCATAGCTATCGTTGAATTCTGCCTGTACTGAATTCGGTGCATAGGCAATCTCGGTGAGGGTGATATTGCCCATATTGTAGTCCGTGCTGCCGACATCGATGATGCCGCTGCTGCTGGTGTATCCTGCAGCGGAGATCACGTATTCATAGCTTTGATCTGCAAATACTTCTGCTATGGCAAAGCTGCCGTCTGCACTGCTGCTCAGGCTGTAATCCGCATAACCATTTAGATGAATATTGGCTCCGGCTATGCCGAGTCCGGTATCGCTGGCCAAAATGGTGCCGCTTACGTTTACCTGGGGCATCAGCTGCATAGTGATATCTATGACCTCGGTCTCATCTTCTTCCAGGGTGATATTCACAGTCTGGCTGATATAGGTATATCTGCTGAAGGTGATAGCATAATCATTTGGCAGCACGTTTGCGATGTGAAATTCGCCATTGGCGTTTGTGGTAGTAGCGTATCGCCTATTTGTAACCTCTACCTCTACTCCGGGAATTGGCTCACCATCACTATCGATTACTGTGCCGGTGATGTGTCCCACTCCTCCGGGGATTACCACAAAGGTGGTCTTGGGGAATGTGGCAGAAAGAGTGCCACCCGTCATAGATTCAGGGAGAAACTCAGTGCTATCGCTATAGTCATTTCTGGAGCGGTTTGTTCCCGCATTCTGACACAAGAAATTATCATTGTAGTTATGCCAATCTGTATCCATGGGACGGTTTACCAGCATCACGAGATTTCCGCCATCCAAATGCAGGTATGGCTCCGGAAACTCTATGGATATGGTATTCTGTCCGGAAGGAAAATCTACCACACCATCAAAGACCGAAGTAAGATCATTGGAGGAAATCCATCCATCCGTCAAGTCTGTCTGGGTGGTGCTGCCCAGCCAGATTTTGGTAGGCATTGCCGTAAGGCTGGAGCTGAAGTTGTTATAGAATTTCAAACCGGTGATCATGCCCACGAAGTTGCTCATTTCGTCTATAGAGTAGATGGTCTGAAACACAGAGTTGTTATAATAAAAGTCCATGGGTATGCGATCAAGCAGGCTTCCATCTCCGATGGTTATGTCGTTTACACCGGTGCCGCTAATGGCTACAGTGTGAGTATCCCGATGGCTGGCTCTGGCATTGGGATTTGCTCTTCCCAGGGCGATATGGCGGGTGTCCTGATCATCGGTGATAGTCACTATGGCGCTTTCCTCACCAAGCATAACAGGGGTGAAATTCACCGTGAATACCGCAGTTTCTGCAGTTTCCAGAGAGGCAGGAAGGGTGGGCAGATTGCTGAGTGCCATGGTTCCACTTCCGGCAATCTCGATTGCATTGATGTTCAGGCTGCCGCCTCCTGCATTGATGATGGTGAAGTCTCGGCTGCGACTGCCGCCAAGGCTTGTATCGCCAAAATCGTGCGAGCTGGGATTGACTATGAAGATCGGGTCTCCACCTGCAGGGATCATAAAGAAACGGATGTTGGAACGATCGTTTGAAGTGTTGCCAGTGGTTCCGCTACTGCCATTGGAAGAGTCACTCTGGTATCGCAGAGAACTGGTATAGTTAGTAGTAGTATAGTAAACCAAAGCGTTGCGAGAGTAATTCCCCGCCAATACATCGGTTACTATGTCCACGATTATATTCGAGGTGCCATCCCAAAAGAACGGCACATCAAAAGTATGGATATTCCAGGCAAGTTCCGGCATAAAAGAAGGCCTCTGCCACACTGTGGTGTATTCGCCAGTCTCGAAAGTGGAGCTAAGAGCTTCCTGATCAGTTGCTTTCAGGCGAATTGTATAGTTCGTCATGGGTGTGCATTCGTCCAGGCCTTGCACGTTGAAGGCAAGAGCTGAGATCATTCCGGGAATTCCTCCGGCAGTATAGAAATCGTCAGCTCTGTAGAGTAACTGCTGACGGAAGGCCCTGTACCAAGTCCCGTAAGGTGCGGGGGCACCAGTATTGGAATTTGTGGCAGTGCCGTCTCCGATTCCGACTACCAGCAGGCCTTCTGCCATCACGGATACAGTGAGGGGATCGGTTTCGTCATTTGAAGGAACCAAATCTTCCGGTAGCACCACTTTGCCATAGACTTCGATAGTGCCTTGCTCGGTAGGGCTCCAGCTTAAGATCACATCAAGCTCTTCATCCACTCCGATAGCGGGGCCGGATACAGAGACAAGTTCGGTGTCATCAGACATGAGTTTTACTGTGTAAGCACCTGCTGTCTGATCTGAAGTACCGGTATTTTTTACCCTGATAGTATATTCAGAAGGGGTTCCCACCGAGGGTGTAAGGCTTCCGCTTATAGTCAATGCAGACATATCATTGGGCTGAATACGAACGATATTCGAGAAGGCCGGGCTTGACAGCACGTCGTTCGTATATACTGCTTTCACCGCATATCTATACACGCCAAAAGGCAGAGTACCCCAGGCATTGTCCACATACTCGGTAGGAGAAATGGTGTTTGCAGTCAGCGTGATCCAGCTGTCTTCGTTATCCTGGTCAGCATCCAAAAGACGATAGACTTTGTAACCGATGAGGGCACGCTCGCCATCTGTATCGGCAGTTTGGCTATATGTAGATTTGATTCCGCTTGCAGCCAGAGTGCCTTCGGTAATACCCCGGGCTGGTGGCACGAGGGGAATCAGCTTTTTACCCCGTGTGGGAGCGCCAAAGCCAACATAGCCCCTGATACTCCAGTTGTAATCCAAATCTGGATTGAGCTCTATCAAGGTAGCCCATTCATCCTGATAAAACATCATGTTGCTAAAACCATCAACGATGGGGCCAGGACTGCACCCGGCCGGGTGACCGGTAGTAACCACACAGCGATAGCCAAACCACAGTTCTTCTGAGCCAGTGACAGGCACGGGATTATCAAGAACCACAGTGTTCCACTGATCCACCACCGCTGTAAAGGGTTGATCAACAACCATGTTTGCGGGAGCGTCGGGTGTCCCGCCAGTCCACACGCGGATAAAGAAATCGCCAGCTTGGGCCGGCCATACTTTCACCGCCTGGAGGCTGGTGCCCACGTGATCCAGCAATGCAGTGCCAGGAAAACGGATGGCTACGTCAAAATCAGCAGCAGCGCCGGTGCCGATGCTGGTCGTGCTATCACCGCTGTCGTAATGCAGCCATGCTTCTTCTCCCGCTGCGGGCTCATTCCAAGTGATTGTTACGATGCTGGCATCGTCGGACTCGGTGGCTACTACGCCGCTGACAGGATAGGCTACTTCACTTACGATCAAATCGCCCATGTCAACCGAAGTAGTACCAACCACCTGCTGCCCCGGAAGCTGCGCATAGCCAAGTGCTGTGACCATGTAGCTATAGGTCTGGTTGGCAAACACATTCGGGATGGTGAAGTGACCTGAGGCATTGGTAGTGGCCTCATAAGGCTCATAACCGCTGAGGGTAATGGTAGCTCCTTCAAGGCCGACTGTGGGGGCGTCGCTTCCCACCACTCTGCCGCTCACCGTTACCTGTGGCAGCAGACTCAAAGCAAAGTTCTGAGTAGTAGCTTGATCTTCCACTACCGTCACGGTGTGAGTTACATCGGCATAACCGTGTTTGCTGGCGGTAACAGTTTGTGCTCCTTCTGGAACGAAAGGCAGGTTGTAAGTACCATCAGCACCGCTGACAGCGGTAAACAAGGTGTTTTCTACGGCAATTTCAGCACCTTCCAGGGGGCTTCCGCCTACCGTAACGGTTCCGTTAATCGAACCCATTCCATCCACCGTCATGAAGAAGCGGATGTTGGAGCGATTCATAGAGGTAGTACCGGTAGTTCCGGTAAGGCCATTATTGGAGTCACTCTGATAGCGCAGTGAACTGGCATAATCGGTAGCACTCATATAAACTAAAGCATTGTGAGCCCAGGCGTCTGGTATCACGTCGGTAACTATTTCCACGATCAGGTTTGAAGCGCCATCCCACATGAAGGGTGTGTCAAAATTGTGGATATTCCAGGCAACGGTAGGCATGAAGGTATTTCTCTGCCACACTGTAGTATAATCACCAAGTTCAAAAGTGGTAGTGAGAGCTGTTTGATCTGTATGTTTCAGACGAATTCTATAGTTCGTCATGGGTCCACAAGTATCCAGATCCTGCACGTTGAAAGCAAGAGCAGAAATCATCCCCGGAGCAGCACCGGCAGCGAAGAAATCGTCTGCTTTGTAAAGCAATTGTTGACGGAAGGCTTTGTAGAAAGTGCCGTAAGGTGCCGGACCACCTGTGGTGGTATTTGCGGCTGTGCCTGTGCCAATTTCGGCAACCAGCAGACCCGCTTCCATTACCGTTACAGACATAGGGGCTGTCTCATCGTTGTTGGGATTTTCATCACCAGTCAGCACGACTTTACCCCAAAGCTGGGTTTCACCG
>JALNWR010000108.1 GCA_023230795.1 Candidatus Cloacimonadota bacterium | reverse complement strand
CTTGGTCGCCATCGACATAAATGTTTCTGGCCAAGAGCTTGCCTGACATAATAAAACAAATCGCCAGCATAAAACAAATCTTGGGCTTAATAGCGTTTATTATGCTGGGGGGGGGCGAATACACCTTGCTTGATTTTGATCATGGTTCTGATCTCCTTTTATTTTTATAGACTGAAGTCTTGTCGTAAGATGTTTTGCTCACATCAGGTTTGTCGTTCTAAAATACACAAGACACCATTTTACGTCTTCAGTTTTCAATTCCATAAGGCCTGAAGCCAGAGTTTATATTATCTCGTTTACTGTCAAGCACTTTGTTCAGTTCACATCCCCCCGTTTTTTAAACAGGGTATGATAAGTTAGTTTCCTATGCTCCATTTTCCTTTCAGTTTCGTTAGATTACAAAAAGAGAATCCAGCAGGGGGGTACCGGATTCTCAGATCAAATAGCGGTAGCTGCATACGCTAAGGCAGAGCAAGCCGCTGTTTTTGTGTTTATTGCAGAACTGAGGATTTAATCTAAAGCTTTAAGGAAACTGGGTACATCCGTGCGCATTGGTTTGATGCGGGTGGGATCATCGGCGTTTGCATTATTTGGCTTTTCCTCGCTGGATTGGGAATTGATCCCCAGAGTTTTGAGAATGTTGCTGATCTCGTCGTTGGGATTTTTGGTCTGGGTCTCATTTTCTATAGTTGTAGCAGGGCTGAATTTTGGGAAATCCATTAACTTATCCGGTTGTTCGTTTTTATCCAAACCGGTAGCGATAAGCGTGACAGAGATCTTGCCGGCCATGCTTTCTTCCATGATCACCCCCATGATGATATTGGCGCCACGTCCGGTTTCATTTACGATCACATTGGATACTTCCTCTATTTCGCTCATCAGGATATCCTCTCCGGCGGTGATATTGAGCAGCAGAGACTGGCAGCCGGTGAGGCTGATATCGGTGAGCAGAGGATTGTCGATGGCGGCTCTGGCGGCATTGATCGCACGGCTATCACCTTCAGCCACGCCTGTACCCATCAGGGCATAGCCCATGTTTTGCATCACGGCTTTCACATCCGCAAAATCCACATTGATCAGACCGGTAATGGTAATGATGTCGCTCACCGCCTTGGCGGCTTCATAGAGCACGTCATCGGCGTTGTTAAAGGCGGTCATGAGCGTGGCATTGCCATAGATCTCGCAGAGCTTTTCATTGGGGATCACGATCAAGGTATCCACATATTCGCTTAAGTGCCGGATGCCGTGATCTGCATTCTCAGCTCGTTTTTGGCCTTCGAATGGGAAGGGAGTGGTTACGATTCCCAGGGTCAAAATACCCATTTCCCGCGCGATTTTGGCGATAATGGGAGTGGCTCCGGTGCCAGTGCCTCCACCCATTCCGGCAGCGAGAAATATCATATCTGCGCCCTCGAGGTGAGATTTGATCTCGTCTTTGGATTCTTCTGCACTACGCGAGCCCGTTTCCGGATTTGCTCCCGTGCCCAGGCCTCTGGTGAGCTTTTTCCCCAATTGGAGTTTCATCTTGGCGTGGGATTTTGTGAGATCATCCGCGTCTGTATTGGCGGCGATAAATTCTACCCCGGCCAGTTCATTTCTGATCATGGTATTGATGGCATTGCCTCCGGCTCCGCCTACTCCGATCACTTTGATGTTTGTGCCGACCTGTGCCGGTCTTTCGTCAAATTCAATCATGTTATCCCCCTTAGGTAAAGTCCTTTATTATCTTCTTTAGTTTATCTACAAATTTGTTATTGCCCAGATTGCCCAGGTTAAAGCTACGGGGCTCCGGTTCATGCTCAAAGCCCATCGCGTAATACAAAATGCCCACCGTGGTGGCAAAAGCGGGATCATCGAGCCGGTTTATAATGCCTTGAAGCTTGGAAAGATCGGGTTTGGCGATCTTAACCTGGAGATTGAAGGCGGTATTGATGGCATGGTCTATATTGACCAAATTGGCCGTTCCACCGGTGAGAATAATCCCCGCGGTGACCAATTCCGGGGTATAATAATCTTTGCTGCGGTCGTAGCACAGAGCCAGAATCTCTTCCACCCGATGTTGGATCACATGGCTTACCAGGTATTGAGGGCGGCGCGTGCTGGCTCTTCCGCTAATGCCTTCTACATCGATTTCCAGAGTTTGATCCACCTGTGCGGCATTGGCATTGCCGAATTGGGTCTTGATGTATTCTGCACTGGCCAAAGTGGTCTTGAGCCCGATGGCGATGTCTTCGGTAATTGCTTTCCCAGCCATAGTAGCTTTCCTTGTTGCCCAGTTGCAGGCCGAGTACGTCACGGTGTCCATCTTCTCTAAGCCCAATGGCTATCAATACTGCAGTTGACCGGACTCCATGCTCAGTTCGGATCTTGGTGTAGATCGCATCAAGCCAGATATAGGCATAGCGTCTGTCCAGTTCTCTATTCTTCCAAACTTCTACCTCAGCATCTATCTGAGCCGAACAACGGCTCACAAGGCCGCGGTCGATGTTTTCCAGCCCCAAATCAACAAATAGATTGTTCATCTTCCGGCTCGAAACACCATTGATATAGGCCTCGCTTACGACACTGATCAAAGCCCTGTCCACTCTTTGATAGTGCTCTAAAATGGAGGGATAATACCCACCCTTGCGGAGCTTGGGTATCTTTATGGATACCGGGCCCATCGCCGTGGCTAAATCTTGACGTTCTCTATAGCCATTGCGATAGTTAGTTCTATCCTCACTGCGTTCATAGTGACCGGCTCCAAGTATAGTGCTCAATTCTGCTTCGATGATCCTATGTATGCTGTTCTCAAGTACTTTCACGAAATCTCCTGGCACCGTCTCTTGAATTAACTTGACGATTTCTGCCATCTCGTTTTTGCTCCTCTTTAGTTGAGTCATGATCTTCTCCTTGTCTGTTAGTTTTGTCAAAACCATTAAAACAATGAGTTCGATTGGGCTCAACGTTTTTCTTTAGTTCACTCAATTTCTCCACCTGAATTTACACCAAGCTTTGAGACACTACCCTGTCGCTGCAATGAGACATACAAAGATCAGGCAGTTTATCATCTTGTGAACAGGGCTGCCCTTCCCCTATAGCTTGTGATAGAAATGACGTGTAAATAAGAGTATTTATTCCTGCCATTTACACGAGATCTCCATGACGGCTAAAGGGGAGAGGCTGATTCGGACAGAGTTAGATCACAGCTTCAACCTTTTTCATCCTGGGCGATCTATTGTCCCAGCTTTCAATATGAAATACATAAGCATAAATGAGAGCTAATGTACTATATTCGAAACTATTATAACAATGATATCTTGATGTTTTGGGGAATGCTTGTTGAATTTGCAAGTGGCATTCTCCCCATTTTTCACGAGAGCTTGATTATGGGCTGGTCAGTGTTTGCTATTTGAAATACCGTCCCTACAGGACCCAACCCATTGCGTAGCTGTCGGGTGCTATCTAAAAATCCGTCCCTAAAGGGCTCGTTTTGAAGCATATTCGGCTGTTTCCACTACAACGCTGCTTTTCAATAAGTTTCCCCAAATTACAAAAAGAGAATCCAGTAAGGGAGTACCGGATTCTCTGATCATAAAGAATTATGCTACATGCGCTTAGGCATAGCGAGCGAGGTTATCATAAATATCTACCGAAGACATTAAAACTGTGTTGGAGCCAAGAATTGCGATCCCGCCGCCACTGGCAGCACGGCTCCCAAATATCCGCAGCTTACTTAGTACGACAGAGTTATTCCTATTGATAAATATACCGATTCCAGAGATCTGATAACGACTATACGCATTGGGGTAATAATCATAACCCTTACCTCCGGTTATGGAAAATCCCCTTATCGTGCATTCGGTGGTGTATTCAAAACTGAGGATAGTAGATGTATTGCCATTGCTACCATCGATGATTACACTACTTCAGCAGCAGCATTTTGTTGGTAATGGATTTTCCGCCAGATTTTAGACGGGTGAAGTATAGGCCGGAAGCGACATTATTACCACTTTTGTCTTTCCCCTGCCAGACTACCTGATAGTTAGCTTTGTTTTTGTGCTCACTCACCAGCGTGTTTACCAATTGGCCTTTGGCGTTGTAGATAGCAAGGCTTACATCACCATCGGTGGGAACACTGTAACTGATCGTGGTGCTGGGATTGAAGGGATTGGGATAGTTTGCTAATTGCAAATTGCTCACAGTTGGATTAAGCTCTTCCTCATTGCCTGTATATCCCTGTGATTCATAACAACCGATATCAATCTGCGACCCATAGACCCGGTTAAAACCAAAGGCATCATATTCAGGAACAACATAACCTGAAGGCAAGATCGCAGAATTCATGGTTCCGGCATCTATGGCTGGTGAGTAACCATTTTCCTCATCCGAAAACAGACAATAATAGCTGGGCAGGGTAGGATCATCACCGCTGAACAAGGGATCGGTGCCAGTGATGTTATGCGCACCCCAATTCAAGGATTGATCTTCGTACACCCTGTAGATATTGTTAGTTTTGCTGAATAGGCTGTTTTCGATATGCGTATCTATTGTGGTTCTGATATCAAAGGCATTGCTGTTGTTCGAAAAGATGCAATTCACTATGCGGTTTACATAAGATCCAATACGCAAGTAATCTGGATAGGTACCGGTATTATTGGCGAAGGTGCAATTGATAAAATCAACACTCTGCCCACCAAAGATATCAATATTTCTGACTCCGCCGCTGGCGGTATTGCCCGCAAAGAGACAATTATCAAATATAACCACTTGGCTGGATTGTGGCCCGAAATAAGTCCTGAACTGGGCAAATCCATCCTCTGAATAGTGGGTATTATTGACGAACCTGCTGTTGCTGACGATCAAGGTATCCCGCACCGCAATGTCAAAAGCTCCACAACCTCGATCCCAAGGGCCCGGCATCCAAGGCACGCCACTGTCCCTGATCACGATCTTATCAAGCTTGATTACTGCTCCTTTTAGATATAAGCCAAAGTCGTGATATTGGGCTGTGTTGTTGCTCAAGGTGATGTTCTTCATAGTATAATCGCTATTGATATAGCCCAAGGCTACCATCCATTGACTAACTGATGAGTTTTCAACCGTGATGTTTTCATAATGGCAATCAAAGATTTCCCAACTGAAGAGAGCAGATGCCATGCTTGTGGTGATGGATACATTCTTCATCTGCATGCCAAACCTCCTGATGCCCATGGTTACCACTCCCGTGCCATCAATCAGGTTTTCGGCATAGAGTCTCGTTTGAGCTTCCGATACACCCTGCAATGTGGTATAATCCTTCATGGCGATGGGGATGTATTCATCCATCATAAGGTTATGATGTTCTCCTGCCATCAGGTGGACTGTCCGGGGTTGAGCAGGATTACTGGCAATTCTCTGCATGCCCAGCGAGGGAGTTTTGAGGGCTGTGGCAGGGCTAAGCCCATCATTGTCGTCATCACCCAAGGGACTTACGTAGATATCTGCATCAATCGGTTGCAGATAGGCTTCCTGGATATCAAACACTACATAAGGAGAGCTGTCATACCCTGCGTCATAATGATCAGCATAATAGCGTTCATAAGTGGGCACGGTGAATTTCTTCAGATAGATGGAAACCGTACCGTAGTGAATATAATGCCAATGTAGGTCCATGCCCCATTGGGCAAAATTGTTGTAGATGCTGCACCTATCAGTCTGTGAGAAGACTATCGTTGGTGCTCCTTCCTGGGGCGAACTGCCAATCGACAAGCCACCTCCGGTATATCTGGCAATATTGTTATAGATATTCACCTTTGATAAAGTCACAGAACAATTCTCTGCAATAATCATACCCCCCCCTATGGATGCTATGTTATCATAGATATTGAGATTGATCAGGCTTGCACTGCAGTTTTTGTGGAAGAATATTCCGCCTCCAAATATTTGTCGCGGCGATGCACCATTGAAGTAGTCATATCCCCTACCCCCGGTGATTGAAAACCCTCTTAGGGTGATATTCACGGCGTTTTCATAAAAGATTACAGTGGAATTCGCATTGGCAGAGCCATCGATGATCGTAGTACTTATGTAGGTAGTATCTTCGGTCGTATATTCCAGGGAGACAAGGATGAGGTTCTGTTTGTTAGAAAGATCTATATTCTCGATATAGTGTCCCGGATACACCAATACCACATCTCCACTTTGGGCATCGTTGATAGCCACCTGTATGGAAGTATAGGCTTGAGTTCCATCCAGGGACACGTGTCTGGTAATAGCGAATACCGCCAATGGTAGCAGTAGCATAGCTATTAGTAAATATTGTTTCATGTCAGCTCCCGTTATATCAGGTATGGAGCGGTGATAGACACCGCTCCATATACCCTATATTTATCTACTTCAGCAGTAGCATTTTGTTGTTTATAGATTTTCCGCCAGATACCAAGCGGGTGAAATACAAGCCGGAAGCGACAGAATTGCCACTCATATCTCTTCCTTGCCAGACTACCTGATAGTTACCTTTGTTTTTGTGCTCACTCACCAGCGTGTTTACCAATTGGCCTTTCGCGTTGTAGATATTGAGCATTACATCACCATTTGCAGGCACACTGTAGCTGATGGTGGTGCTGGGATTGAAGGGATTGGGATAGTTCTTAATACCTAAGCTTAGCGTACTCGGTGCGTCAGTATCGGGGAGCGTAGAACCCATTTTAATCAGATAATGATCAGATGTGTCTTTTACAAAAGAGCTGCACTGTACGTATGCATTATTGGTCTGATCAAAAAGGTTGATGGAGATAGATTTAGCACTGGACTTGGCTCCGTCCCAAGCGACAAGCTCCAATTCCGAGCCTTCTGGCAGAGACGATATAAAGGCTGGAATCATCACTGTTTCACCATTCACCACCGCGGCACCATAACACAGATCATCGCTCATAATGGCTATCTCTTTTGTCGTGGCAAGAGAATCCATTTGAACAAATACTGCTGTATAATCGGGCTCGATATTGAACTCAAAGTATTCAGGTGTTTCACGAACATACTTTGTAGCATGTAAACCCCTTGCCCATTGAAACTGTCCAACACTGGGCGAACCGAACCTCTTTACTATGACCATGTCTCCGTATGAAAGAGATGGGCTTGGTGCTCCTACTTCTCCAAATACAATCCATGGAGCTCCTCTTTTCGCCATTATTCTTACCATCGTCCAGTCCTTATGCTGGATATAATATAACTCATCCAGGTAGGAACCGAAAGCACTAACAGTTTGCGTCTCAGGCAGGAAATAACCTATCCAATTCTCTACCCCGGGCTCTGGGACTTGGACATATTGATCTAAAGGCACATGGTAGCCATGTAGCCTCTCCATTTCTAAGGGGCTATTGAAAAGAGCTTTATAGCCAAGGAATCCTTCGTCGCTGTTCAATCCACGCATGTAGTGCCAAGTGATTACAGCATTCGGCCTATGAGTATATTCGCCAAACACATTGCCGGGATCATACCACTTGAATGAGACCCTATCCATCTCTGAAAAAGGTCCTTCATAATCGTAGAAGAAAGCTCGCATATTGTCGGCACGGTAATCAACCCCATCAATGTTTACATAGGAATGGTCATCAAGAACCGGAAAGCACATCCAGTTTCCTTGAGGGTCATCATCGAAGCTATATCTAATGAATCGATCGCCATTATAGGGTATTCCGCCAATGTCTTGGGTTTCATCGTGAGGAGTAATCAAGTCTTGATTTCCCGGAGCCCCTTGATGATCCCAGAAATCCGCAGAATATCCAGTACCTATACAGGGGGAACCTTTCTCAAGAGAAAAATCACCATTGAACATTGGGTCAGCAATTATGTTGCCCAAACCCCCAAACGCGGAGTACTGGGTATTATAGGCACAACAAAACTCGTAAGAGGCATTTACATTCATGTAGGGCTGGAATATTATGCAGTTTTGGAACACTGAATCCCCTTCGTATGTCCACACCTGTACGGCTGTAGGCGAATCATGATAAAGGGTTGTAGCTTCGCAAGACAATAATCCTCCATACAGATAAATAGTTTCTTCACAGGCAGTTTGTGAACCTCCATGATTAAAATAGAGCAGTGATTCGCTGACTGTAATCTCGGAATCTTCTGCATAAATTGCTCCACCGAAAGAGATTAATACTAAGCCAGTGTAGCGAACTCCGGTGTTATTGTGCATTTTCGTGTTGATTAGCTCTAGATCTGATTGATATGCATAGATCCCACCGCCTTTCCATGCTCGACAATGATTAATTATGCAATCTTCAATTACTACGGATTCGCTATAATAAATAAAAAGGCCTCCTCCCAGCAGAGTAGAGTTAATTTGGGGCTCCGATGCTCTGGATATTGTGGCACCCATTATCTTAATCGTAGCAGCATTGTTGCCCAACGTGATTGTGGACATTGAGTTTCCCGTTCCTTTGATAATCAATTCATTGCTACTTATATCCCACTGCTTGAGAGTTAGAGGATATTGAAATCCGCTAATACTCAGGTTTTGATCGTAATAATTAGCACTATCTCTACCTTTAATATGGATTGTATTGGGTTCAGCATGGTTGCGGGCTTCGCTGATTGCGGATACAATTGATTTGTATGGAGTACTGATTGTCCCATTACCGTATGCAGCTTGGTCGCCATCTACATAAATGTTTCTGGCAAAGAGGTTGCATGACATAAAAAAACAAATCGTCAGCATTAAAT
>JALNWR010000107.1 GCA_023230795.1 Candidatus Cloacimonadota bacterium | reverse complement strand
CCGGAATCAATAATCTTAAGTGCTAAAGATATAAACTGAAATATATGGACATGGATGCAAGCTAAGATAAAGCCAATGAATTTATTATCAAAAGAATAGCTCAATATTTTGGGGGAATGCCAGTCAATCTTGCATCCTTCCTATAATATTGTTCAGAAGACACTTGACTGCAGCTTCGGGCTGCTGCGGCAATAACCTCTGGCAGAAAAGGATGAAGACGAAACTGCCATATTTTGCCCAAATATCATAGAATTTCAGTCAGCTTCATGCCACATAGACGCCCTCAGCGATAACTCATTGAGCTTGTAAATGATTCAGAGCAGTTAGCTAGTGTCTAAAGCACGATTTATACAGAGCGCAGGTCTGGATTGTTTGATATCCAGACCTTGCGACCTTGCGAGATACACGCTCTGAGTATGTGGTTTCGAAGATTAGCCCGTTAGTTTCATTGCAAGCCCTTAGGCAAGCTCTTAGGTAGGGCGTTGGACTGCGCGAAATAGAATTCAAAAAGATCGGAAAAAGCTCTCACCAGGTCTTCATGTTGGCTAATGATAGCTGTTGATGTACCTGAATTTGAGATTTTATCTTTGGTATTAACCAAGACTGCTTTATCATCGAAGATCGCGATCTTCACCGGGATGCTTTTACAAGTTCTTACTTCCACGCCATGAGCCTGGAATTTTTGCATCACTCTGACCAGGTCCGGATATTCCAATTCCTTTTCATCATAGATGCTGATGTATTTCACGCCTTCATTGAAAACCAGTTCTGATTGTATCAATCCATCTGATGGCATGATAAAAGGTGATTTGAGCAAACAGCGTACCTCCTTTTTTGCCAAAGACTCCAATTGCTCCGTACGCAGCACGATCAAATCTCTATCTTTTACTACTTCAATGTAGTCGATCATATTGTCGTCATTATTGTTCTTTATATAGAGTTTATTCAGGATCTCAGCTGCTTGGTCCATTTGGTCAATTTGCTTTTGCAATATTCCGATCTGCTTGTATATGGGATTGATAGGATTAGTAGCTTTATAGATCTTATCATTACCGGGTACTCTGACGCAAAAGTGCTTTTTCTCCAACTTTTGAATTACAGAATAGATTTTGGTTTGGCGAATCTCTGTGGCATTTGCGAGCTCGGTGGCAGAGAGATGTTTACCCTGCAGAAGGCAATAATATACTCGTGCCTCATAATCTGAAAGCCCCAAATGCTCCAAGTAGGATTTAATATCATTCATAGCTATGTCCCAAGTTTCTTTTGGCAGCTTTGATACCTGCGCTGAAACCATGGTTTATCCTCCTCTATTTCAGGAGGATCAGCTTCCTTGATGAGCACTGATTTTGAGCTTTCAGGCGAGCAAAATAGATTCCGGAAGGAACTTTTCGGCCGCTCTCATCCAATCCTGTCCAGGCCACTGAATAGTTTCCGGCTTTTTTGATCTCGTTGGCAAGGGTTTTGATTTTTTCTCCCTTTAGATTGTATATACAAAGCTCAAAACTCCCCTTGGCTGCCAGTGAAAAGGAGATTTGGGTGCTGGGGTTGAATGGATTGGGATAGATACCCAGCAGCTCATTGGACAGAGGCACTAAGTCGAGATCGGAATTGCTAACTGTATTGATCTCTACAGTATTTGAAGCAGAAGATTCATGGATTGAGTTATAGATAGCCGTTACCCAATAGCTGTATATTCCTTCAGGTACATTGGTGTCGATGAAAGCAGCAGATGGTGTATTCCCTACTTCTTCTCCATTTCTATAGATTTTGAAGCCCGTTACATTTGTAGTATTTAGCGGTCTTCCCCATGTGCACAATACTCCATTACCCCTTAGCTCTGCGATAAAATCATGTGGAGGGATAAGATTTATTTCTACTTCTACCTGGTTGGATGAATCGGATTCAGTCTCATTGGATAATCCTGTAACAAAAAATGAATAGTTTCCATCGCCCAAGCCGGTTATAACTGCTTCAAATATATACCCTTCAGTGGTCGCAACCAATTCATCATCCATGTATATGTTATATCCTGTAGCCGGATTCATTGGATTGGGAGGTGGAGCATTCCAGGAGAGCAGCACGTCGTTCACGTTTATCACCTGAGCTACAAGGTCGCTTGGGCTTTCGAGCTCATACTCTTGGGTGGTGGCAAAGCGCAGAAAACCTTCTCCGTCATCATAATACGAAATGTAATGGACATCTGAAACCATCTGGTAATCAAGGGAAGAATACCAGATTCCGACATTGTCGATCGTTTCTGTTTCCCAATCTATTCCCCCTCCCCAGGCATGACGGATCAAGCCTACGTTATGGCAGAAATATACGATGTGTAAGACATCTTCAGAATCACATAAAATATGTGTGTCCCAGCCTCGTTTATCCTGCTGTATGCCAGGGTCCACTTCTACATATTCCCATTCTCCACTATTTTTGGTCATAAACCACAATGAGTATTCTGATTCATGGGTATAATAGTAACTTATTTGCGGACGGTCCTGAGTATCCAAAGCAAGTGAGCTATATGTCCCCGGGATAGTTAAAGATTCTACCTGCCACTCGGTACCATCCCAGTATCTGTATGCGCTGGATGGCCAGGAAAGAATGTGAGGATGATTCTGACTATCTATCAGCAGACTGGTCACACTTCCCCCGCCTGTGGTGGAAAGTTCCTCTATTACCCATTCATCGGCTTCTTTTGTTGCGTATTTCAAACACCATTGGTTCTGCCCTGTGTAGGCGATATGGGGATTGTCATCGTTGTCCAAAACAAACTCGACCCAACTGCTGCTTATCCTTGCAGGATCAATTTGCTCTGTTGCCCAGCTATTACCATCAAAAAAGGCATAAGCGAGCCTATTCTCGCGATTGATATAAACTACATGAATATTATCGTTTGCATCGATACATACTCCAGGCCCAGAATTGATTCCGAAACCTGCTAAAACCACTTCTTCGGTAACCCACTGGTTGTTTACTAAATGGCTATACCACAGCTTGGTATTCGTCGCCCTCGGTTGATAACAAAGAATATGAGGCAGGCCATTACTATCAAGCGCCATACCACTACCCCCTACTGCAGTACCTGTCCTCCGGGAAATGGTGCTACATCGCTAATGTTCCAGGTTTGAGCTCCTAAAATAGATAAGGTAAAAATGCCGAACAGCATAATCATTAATTTAACTTTCCGACCTGTACTACCGGTTCCTAAGATCGTGTTCATGATAAACTCCCTATAGATTATTTCTGAATGCAGCCTAAATACATTGAGAAAACCTGTCAAGATAAATATTAACCGGCAGTTAATAAAAGCTCATTCACGATATATAAAGTATTGCTATTATTAGCCTAATGCCCAAGCTGAATATTTAAATATGCTTTTATCCCTACTAATAATGCCCCATTACCCTCTCCCAGGCACTCAGCAATGTGGAAGAGCTTTCCCTGATATTCTCCTCTGATATCTTATCATTCGTCAGCCAGGGCGAAAGCGGGACATCGCTCAGAGCTGCGGGCAAAAGGGTCTTTTGATTGACCGGGAAAAGCCCCAGTTTATAGATCACCATCTTTTGCGCTGCCGGCTGAAGCATAAAGTCCAGGAAGGCACCTGCCAGAGCGGGATTGCTGCTGCCTTCGTGAATGCCCATACATTCTGTATATCGGAAGCTACCCTCATCAAACAGGGCAAAATCCAGGTCTGCGGAGTCTTCAGATATCTCTTTTTGCCATCCAGGCCAGGTGGAAAGCCCCAGCATCAGAGCAATCTCTCCAGTTTTGAGCGCAGAGATAGCCTCAAAGTGGGTATTGTATTGACGGTAAACGTTTTTCTTCAAAGCCCTTAGCATTTGGCTATAGCCAGCATCACCAAAAATAGAGACTATCCAGTGCACTGTAGCTCTACCCGGCCCTGAATATCTTGGATTCAGTACGGCAAGCTGTTTTAAAAACATGGCATCCTGCAATTGCCCAAAAGAAGTAGGTGGCTGAATCAAAGCGCTATTGTAGATCACGCTGAGATAGGAAAAGCCATAAGGAACCAGGCGCAGGGCAGCCCCTGAAAAGATATCTCTGGCCAGAGCATCCTGCTGAGGGGGTGAATAGGGCAAAAAGTAGCCATCCAGGCTATCTGAGAGCGCAAAGCATCCCGGTAAGCCCAGGACTACGTCGATGCTATCCGGCTGAGCTGATATAGCCTGAATCATTAGATTAAGATCATCAAAGAGCCTGATTTCCACACTGCAATTATGCTCTTTACGAAAGGATTCGATCAACGCTTTTTCCAGCCCGGAGCTGCGAAATTCCACAGGAGCATATAGCCTTAATACCGTGCTGCTATCTCTCGGCTGGGGAACCTGTTCCTTCTTGTCAGACGGAGTGCAGGCCAAAAGCAGGATCAGGGGTAAAATGAGGATGAGCCTGCGCAAACTACATCGCTCCAAACAGCATCCAGGCCACAACGAAATCCATAATCAATATAGCCACAGAGCTATAGACCACAGTCTGGGTGGTGGATCTGCCCACTCCCTCTGCTCCGCCATAGCTGCGATCCCCAAAATAGCAGGCCAGCGAAGTGATGATAAAGCCAAAAACCATAGATTTCAACAGCCCGCTCCACAGATCGAAGGGCTCAAAATAGGCCCGCATATTAGAGAAAAAGGTGTGCTGATGCAATCCATAGCGTATATAAGAGAAATACCAGGCGCAGATGATGCCCACCGCATTGGCAAATATTGTGATTAGCGGGAAGGTGACCACTCCGGCCAGGATGCGCGGCATATACAAAAATTCGTGGGGTGAGATATTCATGCTATGCAGGGCATCGATCTGTTCGCTTACCTTCATGGTGCCGATCTCAGCGGCCATAGCTGCTCCTACTTTTCCGGTCAATACCAATCCAGTGAGCACAGGTGCCAGCTCGATCATGGTAGATTTCCCGATCAATACGCTGAGCAAATTGAGCGGTATATAGCCTTTGGATTGATATACCGCTTGCAGAGCTGTAACCAGGCCGGTAAAAGCTGCGGTGAGGAAGATCAAGAAGAGTGAATCGTAACCGATGCGTTTGAATTGGATCAGAAATTCCAGGCGGCGGCGAAACAGAGCCTTGAGGCTGGCTAAGCTTTTGCCCACGAATATACTATACTCGCCTATTCCCGCCAGAATATCTGAGATCATCATCGCTCTTCTGTAGTTGTGTCCAGGGCTCGGAAGAGGGTAAATTCTTTGTCAAAACCGAGCTCAACCCGTCCGGTAGAGCCATGCCGGTTTTTCCCGACGATTATCTCTGCGATGCCGGGCTTTTCGCTTGTATCCGGATAGTAGTAATCATCCCGATAGATAAACATCACCAGGTCTGCATCCTGCTCGATAGCTCCGGATTCTCTTAAGTCTGCCAGACGGGGACGTTTATCCTCACGGTTTTCCAACATCCGGTTTAGCTGCGAGAGTGCGATCACGGGTATCTTCATATCTTTTGCCAGCACCTTTAGCGAGCGGGAAATCTCGGATATTTCCTGCTGACGGTTATCACGCTCTTTGGAAAGGCCCATCAGCTGCAGATAGTCTATCAAAATCAGGTCCAGTCCGCCCAATTCTGCAGCCAGCCGCCTGGTCTTGGCCCGGATATCCAAAGGTGTATTGGTTCCGGATTCATCTATATAAATATGTTTGGTGCTAAGCACTTCCGAGGCCTGCATAATGCGGATCAGCTTTTCTTCGTTCATGCCATAGCCCTTTAACATGCTATCCATATTGACCTCAGAAGCGGAGGAAAACATCCTCATAATCACTTCGTCTGCAGCCATCTCCATAGTAAAGACCGCCACCTTCTTTTTGAGATTCACTGCGGCATGCGAGGCTATATTGAGCGCCAGAGAAGTCTTACCCATAGCGGGACGCGCGGCGATAATAATGAATTGCCCGGGTCTGAATCCTCCGGTAAGATGATCCAGATCACCAAAACCGCTGCCTATTCCTGTGATGGGCACCTTGGTAGAAGCGATCTGATCGATATTGTGCAGCACCTCCGCCGAAATCTGATCTATCTTCACAAAGCCCTGGTGCTGGGGCATCTCCGCGATGGCAAAGATGGACTGCTCGGCTTCATCCACTATGGTCTTTACCTCTGAGGTGGAGCTATAACAGGATTCGATGATGCCATTGCAGGCTACGATCAGATGCCGCAGCAGAGCCTGTTCGGTAACGATATTCATGTGATAATCGAAATTGGCACTGGAGACCACGAAATCCGCTATCTCATTGATATAAGGGATACCGCCGATCTTCTCCAATTGATTATTGCGTTCCAGGCGGTTGATCAAAGTCAGCGGGTCCACCTCAATGCCGTCGTTAAAAAGCTCGCATATATTGCGAAAGATGAATTTATGGGCCAGGCGGTAAAAATACGCCTCTTTCAGCTTTTCAATGCCTTTGCTCACCACATCGCTATCGATGATCATGGCAGAAAGCACTGCGGCTTCGGCGTTGATATCTGCAGGCAGCTTCCGCTCGGAAATGGAGGCGACTTCTTCGGTCTTTTTGCGGGCCATCAGAGGCTCCTGTGCCTTTTTTCTTTGAATGCTTCTGCCACCACTGCCGGCACGAAATCCTTCAGATCGGCATTCAGGTCTGCCAATTGCCTTACCATCGAAGAGGAGAGATACATATAGCGCAGGCTGGGCACCAAAAACACGGTCTCTATATCTTCGCTGAGCTTGACGTTATGCAGCGCCAGAGAAAGTTCATATTCAAAGTCCGACACCGCCCGCAGCCCGCGGATCAAGACCTTGCAATCCTGCTCTTTGGCAAAATCCACCACCAATCCTTTAAAGCTGATAACCTTCACCCTGTCCAGATGCGAGCAGGATTTTCGGCACATATCCACCCGCTCTTCGAGGCTGAAATAATTCTCTTTTGCGGTATAATCCGCCACACCCAGGATTACCTCGTCAAAGATCTTGGTTGCTTTTTCCAAAATATTCAGATGTCCCAGTGAGATGGGATCGAAGGTGCCGGGATAAATTCCTTTCATGAGCGGGCTCTCAGGATTTCTTCGATCTCTGAGATCTCCTTGGGAATATTTTGCGAAAGCACACAATAGCCTTCTTCCGTAACCAAAACGTCGTCCTCAATCCGCACTCCCAGCTTTTCTTCGGGGATGTAGATACCGGGCTCCACCGTAATCACATTTCCAGGCTCCAATACAGCGTCTCTGCCGCCCAGATCATGCGTATCCATACCCAGGAAGTGCCCCAGGCCATGCATATAGTATTTGCCTACGTCTGCCGCATCTTCCAGCAGCCCCAAAGCCACCAGTTCTTCTCCGATAATCTCCCGGCTCCTCTGATGTAAATCCAGGAGTTTCACCCCCGGGGCGATCATGCTGATGATCTCTTTATTGGTCTTCAGCACAGCGGAATAGACCTGTTTCTGCCTTTCATTGAAGCTGCCGCTGATGGGAAAGCAGCGGGTGATATCCGCAGAATAATTCATGTTATCGGCTCCCACATCCATCAGCACCAATTGCCCGGCTTCGATCTGGCATTCATTTTTGTCATAATGCAAGGTGGCAGCATTAACTCCCGCAGCGATGATGGGAGTGAAACCCCAATGCTTCAGCCCGGAGCTTTGAATGCGGTAGAAGAGCATTGCCTCTAACTCATACTCATACATGCCCACTCTGGCTGTCTCCCAGATATCCATTATGCCTTTGCCGGTTACGTCTATAGCTTTCTGCAATTGCTGGATTTCCCAGTCGCTTTTCACCTTGCGCAAAGGTGTGATGATTTCTGAGACCTCTTGGATGCGGATCTGCGGAAAGCGTTCTCGCACAGGCATCAGGCGAAACATGGCATAAGATAGCGGACGCGAAAACTCCATGTTGCCGATATTGGCATAAATCCGCTGTATCATCGGGCAAAGGCTGCCCAGGATGCCTTCAAATTCGTCCAGATACTTTACCGCTTTGATGCCGCTAATTTCAGCCGCAGCAGCCACATCCATCTTCTTGCCTTCCCAGACCTCGCGCTCCGGAATGCCGCGCTGGATAAAGAGTTGCTCCACATTGCCCTTGCTGCTTTTAAAACCAAAATAGATGGCATCGGGAATGTTCAACCCGGTTAGATATAAAAAGTTGTTTTCTTGCTTGAATTTCTCCAGTTTTCCTACAGAGGCCCCAAAAAGCACGATGGCTTCATTCTCACCCAGGGAATCCAGCAGTTTTCCCCGGCGTGGCATGGTGATTTCGCTATTCATTTTATACTCCTGATAATTTCTTAATATTCCAAAAGTCCATTTTCTAAAAAGGCTCTGTTGTGTCCAGAAAAATTCCGGCTCAAGATGCTTCCCCAAAGAGTCCCGTAGGGACGCCATTTTAGATAGCAAACGATAGCTACACAACAGCATGAGTCCCATCAGGACGACATTTTAGATAGCCCCAGCAAGCATGACATTATTGGACATCAAACCCCACCCGCACAAAAGCTTGAATCT
Organism: Candidatus Cloacimonadota bacterium; assembly: GCA_023230795.1. Classification (GTDB taxonomy): domain Bacteria; phylum Cloacimonadota; class Cloacimonadia; order Cloacimonadales; family Cloacimonadaceae; genus UBA5456. Next base: position 225 of record JALNWR010000107.1, on the reverse strand, counting down.
TTTAAGGACGCCATTTCAGATAGCAACCCTTAATCAAATTTTTTGAATGGAGTTTACATGAAAGTGGTTCAGAGGACTTAAAACCTCTCCGTGTCGAGTAGAGCTGCTGGATTGCAGGCGTCTCGCCTGCAGAGCACGGGACGTGCTCATTTTTCAAGGCCTGTGGCCTTGCTGGATGCGAGACGCATCCAATCCAGCGAAGCAAACGATAGTTACACAACAGCT